>CAYQAQ010000393.1:0-3329 GCA_964415495.1 uncultured candidatus Brocadiaceae bacterium
CCCGACTCGACGAAGAGCTGCAAAGCCGCTTCCTTGATAGGCTTACGTGCTTTGGGGGGGCGTGCCATGACAGGCCGATTGTGGACGTTCGCTGGCCAACAGCAAGACGGGACCGGCCACGCTTGGACGACCCTGTACTCAACTGCCATCGGCGGAGCGGGTGGACGGCCCGCAGAGGTCGCCCCTCGCCCATCAGCGGTGATACACAACCCACCGCAAATGGTCGCTTCCTGTGCGTTTTTCCGGATCTTCCAGCCATGGGGATCAATCGACACCATGGCCCGCTGCGCATGATCGAAGGTGCGACCCCGCCGCCGTCGCTGACCCTGCAGGGACCGTCACGCGTCACCGGCTCCACCCGGGCCTTGGCTCAACGGAGCCGTGACCAACGTCTGCGCCGAGAGCAGCGCTTGCGTTCGTCCTGGCGTGAACGTTGGCTGATCCGACTTGGCCTGACCGCCTTTTTCGTGGTGTGGTTCCTGCTGTTCGCGCTCCCGGTGGTGGACTACCTCGTCACCCGTTCGGGCCGCTAGATCCGCGTCAGCGGCTGAAGGTGATCGGATCGTGGTCGATGATGTGCATGGCGATCATGCCATTTCGGGCGAGGACAAAACGGTGGCGATGAATGGGGCCGACGTCGAAAGGCAGATCACGGCCACCGGCACTCAGGTGCAGCGTTGCGATCACCACCATGGTGCCGCTCGCCGATGCGGTGACGGATTGAATGTCGACCACCAGCGTCAGCGGGCTTTCACGAAAACTCTGGAATAACCACAGCATCGCGCGCATCGCCAGCACGCGGGGTTCACCCTCGCCGAGTTCTTTGAATGCGTTGGGCCAGTGGCGCTGGAAATCGTAGTCGGGATGGACCTCCGCCAGCACTGCCCCTGCGCGCCCGGCAGCAAAGGCGGCCGACAAGCGTTCAAAACAGGCGTGGCTCTGGCGTTCCGCACCGCGATGCCACAGGAAGGCGATGAGCAGAACAACGGCGACAGCGCCGCCGATCAGCAGGCGTTGACGGTTCATGGCTGTAGGCTTTCCGTGGGGAGCAGGAGCGAAATGTCATCGCCGAACCCATTTTCGTCGACGCCATTGAGGCCAACCAAATACCAGCGGGTCATGGCACCAGCAGTTCGCTGGCGCACCAGCGCAGCGGTGGGATCGCAGCGATCCTGAGGGATGGCGCCGCTATCACAGGCGGCCGCCAGCAGTCGCGCTAACGTCGCGCGCGCGACCGCATCGACGGTCAGATGCAGCTGCACGGCAGTACCTGCGCGCGCCCACGCAGCGCGCGCGCCCAGCAAGCCGACCTCGGCGGCGCTGGCGTGGCGTTGCTGGGTGATGAGATCGGCCGTTATTGCTGGGGGGTGTTCGCCCCAGCTGAGAAAGCGATCGAGGTACGCTTCACGACCGATGCGCACGCTCCATCCATTAGCGCTGGTCATACTGGGACTGCTGACCCAGGGCAGGCCGCGCACAGCGCCCCAGGTCGCGCGCATGGCGCCAATCAGGGCGTCGCTTTCGCGATCCGCCAAGGCACGAAGATCAACGGCCAGCTGCGCGCGCGTCGCCGCCTGCAAGGACGCCACGCGCGGGCCGACCAGCTGAATGAACGGATCGAGCCCGGGACTCTCGGCAACACAGCGCCGCAACAGACGGAGGCAGCGTAGCACGCCGTCATCGAGGTTGATCCGCCCACTGATTATCGTGAGCAGCGTCTGCTCCACCGCACGATGGACCGTCTCGGCGGCGAGTTCGCCCACTGCTGCATCGAGGGCATCCAGCGCGGCGGCGGTGCTGGCATCGATGGTGACCGCCAACGGCTGACTCCAGTCCGCATCGGGAGCCGCTAGCGCCTGCCACGCTTCGACGCTCAACAGGGGCTCGTCCTGATGGCGATCCGTCAGTCGGGTGTGATCACCGTGTGGCCAGGCCAAAGCGTGAGCTCGGGCATCTAACCGCTGGAGATCATCAGTGCGGTGCCACCAGTTCGCGAAAGCGATGCCACCCATACCTAAGGCCGATAAGCCAACGACAATCAACAGGCGATAGGCGGAAAACGACATGGCGGCACGGTCGGCCCTCGCGAGCGGTGGGCAAGTGGCTCTCCTGAGGCATTCGAGAAACAAAAGCCGCGGAGGGGTAGAGGCCGCCACCGGAATCCGTATAACTCCAAGCATGGAGTCGGCGCAGCGTACTATTTTGATTGAGGCGGCCCTGGCCCGTCGCCAGTACTCGCCGGTGCTCAAGCCCCGTATAGAAGCGCTGCTGGACGGGCGTGAAGATCGCGCCCGCTTGCGCTGCTGCCACAGTGGGTGCTTCGTGTGTGTGCTGGAGCTGCAGGCTATCCTGGCCGAGGTCGAAAGCGCTCTATCAGCGCCGCCAGCGCAGCTCAGCGACGGTGTCAGTCCCGCGTTGGACACGTAGCGTTGCGGCGCCATCGAGCGTGAGATCGAGCTGGTCCCCCGGCCGCACTGGCAGCAAGAAGCGAGCCACGATCAGTTCGTTGGTGCCGACCTCCAGCACCATACTGGCGCAGTCGATAAGTTCTGCTGCCGGCAGCAGGGGGTTACCGGGAAAATGTCCGGCGAAGCCGGGCCAGGCCGGATCGACCTCGAGGCGCCAGCGGCCTGGGCCGATAGCCACCGGCGTCAGCATGTGGTGCGCCAGGCGCTCAGCGCACGTTCGCGCACCACGGCTGGCGGTATCCCTAACGCACGACTCGCCACCGCCACGGCATCGGCCTCTGGCTTGGCGCGCTGACTACCGTCGGGCAAATCGACGACTTTACAGGGAATGGTGTGGCCATCGACGGTCACCGTGACGCTGCGTCGAGGTACCACGCGGCGTTCGCACATTTTCCAGCGCAGACCAATGGTCGGCGTGTGGATAAGGATCAGATCGCTGAGCCGGTCACGATCCGCCGGCGCGGCCAGGACGACCAATTCGTGGCCGGGTCGGCCTTTCTTCATGAGCACCGGCGTCAGCCAGGCATCGCGCGCGCCGGCTGCGAGCAACTCCTGCACCGCCAGCGCAAGATCTTCGCCCGTGGCATCGTCGATGGTGGCGCGCAGTTCGCAGACCTGATCCGTGGCGACGGCAGCGCGTAGGCGATGCACGCGCAGAACATTGGCTAAATCCGGAAAGCGCTTGTGGCCCGCACCGTAACCGACGGCATCGGCGTGAACGAGGACTTCACCGGTGAGCCAGGCATCAGCCAGCGCCACCACGAGTGCACAACCCGTCGGCGTCGTCAGTTCGCCGGTCTCGCGACCGAGACGACGTTGCGGCGCGCCGCTCTGCGCCAGCAACGCCGCGACCGCGGGCAC
>CAYQAQ010000394.1:0-3327 GCA_964415495.1 uncultured candidatus Brocadiaceae bacterium
ATCCGAGCAGGTCGGCGGCCGTGCGCCCGGCCCAGGCGATGGCGAGCGCGACGAGCGCCATGAGGAGGGCGCGCTTGCGCGGGTTGGTCAGGCGATGAATGAGATCACCTTCGGTGGTGACGACCAGCAAGCCGCTGGTCATGCGGTCAAGCCGACCAGCGGATTCCAGCGACAGGTGCGCGAATTCGCTCGGATAGAGCTCTTCGATCAGCGGTGCTTCGCGTGGATCATGTGAACACGAGTAGCCGACGGGTTTGTGGAAGACCAGGGTCGCTGCGCTCACGCCGACCGGCACCGGGCCACCATCGACTTCAATCACCGTCACACCCGGATCGACATGACGACCGGGATCGCGACAGGGATCGCCGTCGACCGCGACGCCGCCGCGCCGAATCATGGCTTTCACTTCACTGCGCGAGCCATGACCACGGTGGGACAAATAGGCATCCAGACGTTCACCCACGGGCTACCTCGATCACTTTGAAACGGCTGTCCTGACGCGCGAGTTTGACCCGGCCCAAGGCCTCCAGGGCACGCTCATAGGGCAGCGTGCGGTTGGCGACCACCAGAGCACGGCCATTGCTGCTGAGCGCTTCATCCAAGGCGCGGAACATCGCCTTGGCCGGCGACAGATCGACGCCGGTGCCGTCATGGAAGGGCGGATTCAGCAGGGCGAGGTCACAGTGGCTGGTCGGCGCGGGTTCATCAGCGTCCCACCAAATGACCTTGGCGCGTTCGGCCAAGCCAAGACGCTCCAGGTTGGCGCGCGCACAGCGCACTGCCCGCTGATCGTGATCGGCCATCACCGCCGTGCAGCGCGGCCAGCGCACCAACGCCGCAATCGCGAGATGCCCCGCGCCGCAGCCGAGGTCAACCACGCGTTCGGGCGGTGGCTGCAGCGGCAAGCAGTTGATCAACGCCGCCGTGCCTTCGTCGAGGCCGCCTGCCGAGAACACGCCCGGGCTGACCAGCAGTCGGGCATCGGCGCCGGGCTCACGCAGTTCCTCGGGGAGCAAAGGGACTTCATGCTCGACGTTGTCGACCGGCATCTCGCGATCATGGCGTGTGAACGCCACGATGCGACCGTGCGCGCGGTTGACGAGGACCGTGCCCTCAGCACTCAGATCTTCACCCAGGCGTTTGACGAAGGTGACGATGCCGAGGTCGTTGTCGCCGCACACCAGCAGGCGGCCGTCAATCGGCAGCAGATTCCAGCCACACACCACATCGGCCATGGTCGCGGCGCGACCTTTCTGCAGATGGACGATGACCTGCCGGTACGCGCCAGCGGCGACGGCGTCGGCATCCGGCGCGGCCGCTAAGCCCGCTGCCAGCGCGCGCAGCCACGGGCCACGCCAGGGCAACACGGCGTAGCCGCCGACGTGCGCAACGGCAACACTGTCGGCGAACTCCAGGCACGGCTCGGCCGCCAGCACGCCGTCATCAGCGAGGGCTTCACGCGCGGCCACGGCTGCGCTCCCCAAATAGCTTGACCACCATCACGGCGTCTCGGCCGCTTCATCGTCGTCGTCCGTGCGCAGTGACTCCAGGCGCGTGGCATAGCGGTCGAGCAAACCTCGGGCCTGCTTCATCGCCTTCAGACCGGCCTCATAGCGACTCAGCGCCTGTTCCAGGGGCAATTCGCCCCCTTCCAACGCAGCCACGGCTTCCTCGATCTGCTGAAAAAGGTCTTCGATGGCGGGACCGGACGCTTTGGCCATGTCGGCACCTTAGAGAGCCCCTCGCGCACGTCCACGCTGCGAGCCCGATTTTTCACACACCGCCACGTACAGCATCCACTGGGGGCCCGGGTCGCCGACCGAGGCTTGCTGTGGCCAAGCGTTCCGACTACCATGTCCGGAACATACCTGCCCATGCGTACCGGACTCACCATTACCGAAACGACCCGTAAAGGGGCCACCGTCCTCAGCCTCAAGGGCTATCTGGATGGTCACACCTACATCGAGTTCGAGCGCCGCCTGGATAAAGCCCTGGCCGACGGCACCTACCGGTTGGTGATCGACCTCGCCGAGCTGTCCTACATCGCCAGCGCGGGTGTCGGAGCCTTCATCAGCGGTCAGCATCAATTGCGCAAAGCGGGCGGCAGTCTGCAGCTGGCGAAACCTAACGACAGCGTGCGCGAGATCTTCAACCTCCTCGGCCTCGAAAGCTTGTTCATCGTTCACGACACGGTCGACGCCGCCATCGCTGCCGCCCAGGCCTGAACCGAACCGCCATGTCTGCCAGTAAAGATCTTGAACGGATGACGCGCTCGATGCTCGCGCAAAAGATCGAAGCGGAATACGTGCGCCATTACCTGATCGAAGCCTATCAAATCGACAACAAAATGGTCGATCAGATCTTCGAACGCATTGGCTATGCCCCCAAGTTGGCCAAAGGTGCCAAGCCCCCGCCTAAGGAGGGCGGGGTGAAGCGGCAGACGTTCTATTGAGGAGGAGCGAAGACAGGAGACGGGAGCCCTGGCAGACGACTGCGACCCACCCCCTGACGACGCAAACCTCGCTGTGGTTATTCCCCACCACGTCCACGCTGGCGCGGCTCCTGTCTCCCGTCCAATGCCATTGCGCTAAGCAATCGTGATTCTGCAGCGCATCTGATGTCTTCCTTGATGGCGTCGTTCATCATTGATCGATAGCTCCGCGTCTATCACTAGCATTGCTCCACATTCCCGTGCTGATGAGGGGCGGTGAGATACGGCTCTGCCGTCAAAGCACGTCGTGCACCAGGTTCGGAAGGGCCAACGGCCCTTAGCGCAACGGCATTGGTCTCCCGTCTTTTTTCGCTCCGTCCCCCGACTCCCGTCTTCTTCGCGCTGCTCAGCGCGGCGGCCCCGCCGGCTTAGCAGCCTTTTCCGCCGTCGCGAACATGACGGCTTCCGCGTCGAAGCCGAGAGCCTTGAGCTTCTTGGCCATGTCTTCCTTATCGAGGCTTTTCTCGTATGCGGCCATCGGCTCGACCAAGCCCTGTTTGACCAGCTTCTCGAGCGCGTCGTTGAGTAATTGCATGCCGTATTTGGCGCCGATCTGCATCGCCGAGGGAATCTGGTAGGTCTTGCCTTCGCGAATATTGGCCGCCACGCCCGAGGTCACGAGCAGGATCTCCAAGGCAGCGATGCGCCCGCCCCCCTTCTTCTTGAGCAGGTTCTGGGCGATGACGCCGCGTAAACTGCCGGCCAGCATCAAGCGGATCTGCTCCTGTTCGTCGGCGGGGAACTGGTTGATGATGCGATCGACGGTGCTCGAGGCGGTCGAGGTATGCAGGGTGCCGAACACCAAGTGACCAGTCTCGGCGGTTTCGATGGCGATG
>CAYQAQ010000395.1:0-3318 GCA_964415495.1 uncultured candidatus Brocadiaceae bacterium
GTTTTGACCACGCGCGGTTCTTCGGATTGCCGAGCAAGGACGCGGTGGCGTCATAGGCACACGTCGCGGTCAAGCCGGTCAGGCGATAGCGCAGGAAATCTTTGGGCGGCAGAATGAGCGCGAGGTCATGCCACACGCGGCGTTCGGTTTCCTTCAGCCACAGCAGTTTGACCGCGGTCGCGCCGTTATGGGCGGATTCGCCGGTGAGATTGACCAAGTTGCGCTGGCCGACCTGGGCAACCAAGGCCTCGACAAACGGCGTGGCTGATTCCTGCGGGCCGATGGTAGCGGGGCACAGGGTCTTGCCTTCACGGTCGAGGGCGGCAAAGCCGTGGCTGTCGCCGGTCAGGCCGATGCAGCGGATGGCGTTGGCCGGAATGCGGGTGCGGCGCAGCAATTCCTTGATGCCGGTGCGGGCGGCGCGCCACCAATCTTGCGGGTCCACCGCCTCGGCCGGGCTGCTGCTATAGCTGCGCTGCAAAGAGCCGACGGGTGCGCCGGTGCCCGTAATGATCGTCAGGCCAAGCGCGTCGCGGCCGACGTCAATGCCAAGGAAAGAAGCTGCCGATGATGCCATAAGGTCCCTAGTATCGAGCCCTTGTAGGATTCCGGACGCGAACGGTCAAGGGAAATGCGCAGGATTTCCCGGCATTTCCCTTGTCTTGAACGCGCGCCGTCAGAACCTGCATCAGATGAGGGAGACTGCCATGCGCCCTGTCTGCTTCCTGCCTGT
Organism: uncultured candidatus Brocadiaceae bacterium; assembly: GCA_964415495.1. Taxonomy (GTDB): domain Bacteria; phylum Planctomycetota; class UBA11346; order UBA11346; family UBA11346; genus CAYQAQ01. The sequence continues at coordinate 734 of CAYQAQ010000395.1, forward strand.
CTGTTTATTGATTGGGGTTGCGCTGCTCGCTGCCACGGCAGCGCTGGCGGCGGATGAAGTCCGCTTGATCGATGGCCGCGTGCTCGAAGGCGAGATCACCTCGCCGCCCGACGCCGAGGTGGTCAACCTGCGCATCACCAGCGGTGGCATGTCGGTGACCCAGCACTTCCCCCGCCATCAGATCGCCAGCATCACCTATGGCGTCAGCCCTCGCCAACAGGAAGCCGCCGCCATCGGTAAGGCTCGGGCCGAGCTGGGCGAGGGGGGTGATGCCGCAGCGTGGGATGCCCTGGTCGAACGCGCCCGCGAGTTAGGCGACAACGTGCTGGCCCGCGATCTCGCGGCCGAGGTCATCCAGCGCGATCGCCATCACGCCGAGGCCCGTAACCTGTTAGGCCACGTGCGTCATCGTGGGGTGTGGATGCGCATCCACGAAACGCATCTCGCCCAGGGCTTGGCTTTCCATCAGGGTCGGGCCATGACCTGGGACGAACGCGAAACGGTGCTGGCCAAGGCCGACGCCGTGCGCCAAGCCGCCGAAGACCGCCGCACGCAACGGGAAGAGGATCGCCGCCGTCGCGCCATCCAGGCGGCCTCGATCGAGGCCATGGCCCATACTCCCGACCCATGGGGCATGGCCCGCCAGCCGACCACCTACCGCGCTGTCTACTGGCCGCCCGTGTGCACTCCGGTGCTGCCGATCCTGCGTCCGGGGGGCAGTACCATCCGCATCAACGCTGGGGGTGGTGGCAGTGGCTTCCGCTGGGACTTCTCGTGGAACACCGGCGGACGGTAAGTGCCCAGCTGAATTGACTCCGATCGCCTGATGGCAGCCGAAGACTGAGCCCTTGACGAACCGCTTGGGTCCGTACAGTCCGCCCTCCCCTTGAGCGCGGGCGTGTCCCGCAACCGATCTGGAGAGTTCATGTCCGCTAAGCAGTACATCTGGGGCCTCGGCCGCCGTAAAACCAGCGTTGCCCGCGTGCGTCTCGCGCCCGGCACTGGCGAAGTCGTCATCAACAACAAGAAGATCGATGACTACTTCACCCTGGAGCGCCTGCGCCAGATGGTGCACGTCCCCTTCAATGTCAGCGAATCGGTCAAGAAGTACGACGTGTTCGTCAACGTACAGGGCGGCGGCACCACCGGCCAAGTCGGTGCCTGCGTGCTCGGCATTGCCCGCGCGCTGATCAAGGCCGACCCGGCCACCGAACCCAGCCTGCGCCGTCATCGCCTGCTGACCCGTGACAGCCGTATGGTTGAGCGTAAGAAGTACGGCCTGCACAAAGCCCGCCGCGGCTGCCAGTTCTCGAAGCGCTGATTCAGGCTTCACTGCTGGTGTTCCATGCACAAGCCCTCGCCAATCGGCGAGGGCTTGTTGCGTATTTTCGTAAGAGTTCACAGGAGACACCGAGACACAGAGAGCCGTAGAGGCTTGGCAGCGGGTCAGAGCACGCGAGGGTCCACCGCTACCTTTCTCGTCTCTGCGCATCCTCCGCGTCTCTGCGTCTCCTGTTCTCTTTGCTCTGCCTGCATCACCGCTGCAATTCAGCGACCAATTCCGCGCGCGCGCCTGGGCCTGCCGCGAGAAACGGCACCTTGCCGCCCGTATACCCTTTCAGATCGAAGGGCACCAAATCCCGTCCATCGGGACGGCTCAGCGTGCCGCCGGCTTCGAGCACAATGGCGGCCGGTCCCGCGATATCCCACAATTTGCCGTTGAGCGTGACCGCGCCGTGCGCAATGCCGCCGGCCACGGCGATCGCTTCCAGCGCGGCGGAACCCAGCACGCGAATCTTCCACACGCAGGTCTGAAACCAACGTGCGATGAAGGGCGGCAAGGTGCCGTCAGACGACACCAGATTCGACGACAGCATGATCAGCGCGGCGTCTGACATCGGGGTGTCGAGCACGCGCACGCGCTGATCATTGCACCACGCGCCATGACCGGCAGCGGCCCACCAGGTTTCATCGCGGGCGACGTCGTGGACGACACCTGCCACCGGCCGACCAGCATCGAGTAGACCGATGCAGACCGCGTAGTTGCCGAGCCCATTGATGAAATTGTTGGTGCCATCGATGGGATCGATGACCCACACGCGCTGCCCACGCACCGGGGGACGGTTGGTGATGGTGGCACCGTCGTCACCGAGGTCACTCTCTTCGCCGATGATGCCGTCATCCGGATACTGGGCGAGCAAGCCGGCGATGATCAGGCGCTGCGAGGCACGATCGGCGATCGTCACCGCTTCTTCGCCCTGGCGCTTGGTCTTGCGCTCGATGCGCCCGGCGTGCTGGCGGATCGTCGCGGCAGCCTCCAGCGCCAAACGGATCGCGAGGTGGAGTTCAGGAGTCGGCGCGCGCAGGGGGTCGATGGCCATGGGCGCCCATCGACCGCAGAAATGCCGTATTTGCAAGGGGCGAAGTGCCGCGCACGATGCAGCTTCCCTGAACGAGGATGTCTAGATGCGTGTTCTGGTTACCGGCGCTGCCGGCTTCATTGGTTTCCATCTGAGCCAGCGCTTGTTGGCGCGTGGCGATACCGTCATCGGCGTTGATAATCTCAATGATTATTATGATCCGAC
>CAYQAQ010000396.1:0-3306 GCA_964415495.1 uncultured candidatus Brocadiaceae bacterium
TTATTAATGGTCTCAGCTTCGTATCATCACATGAAGTCTAGTCTTTTTCATGGAGAGATTATATGAGATTCAAGTATCTGGCTATCCTCACAACTGTTTCTATGCTGAGTCTGGGATTTGTTGCTGCTTGTTCCAACCCTTGCGCTGCCAAAACCAAAACACCTGACGCTGGTGCAGTAAACCAAGTCAATCCTTGTGCTGCAAAGAATAAGACTAATCCTTGCGCTTCTAAAACTAACCCTTGTGCTTCTAAGAAATAGTTTCGATACTGAATAAGTAGGTGGGCGAGAAAATTTATAACTATGTCATTGCGTTCGCCCTTGGCGTTCCCGAAGGGTACGGAGCGCAGCGAAGTGAAGCAATCGCAAGGGTTTTGAGACTTTTACATTTTGTTACATAGTTGAGTTTATTTGTGCCTACCTACTTATGTCGTTGAAAAAAAGTGTTATTCCCTAGCTTTACCGGGGAATAATTATTATATTTTTCTTAGTTTCTATAAGCGATGAAAGCAAGCCGACACATGAAGCAAATGAGAAGTTTGCAGGATTTTTTTTATGTCTTGTTAATCAAGATATGATGCCAACAGCACTAAAAGTATCTGCTGTGGTTGGTTCTATGCTATTTGCAATCAATCATGGTTCGGCACTTGTCAAAGGTCAAATGAATCGCGATAGCCAAAGGCGGGGCGTAGCCCATCGCTGGATTTCTGCGGGTATAACTTACCTGATTCCCTATATGGTGAATATTCACGGTCAATACGTGAGTCGTTCTAGAAAAGGTTGATACTCCGGAAAGCGACATCAAAATTTCTTTGCAGTACCAGCAACTGGATCAAATTCAAATCGCTGTTCGTAGTTTGTTTCGCCATACAAATTAAAGCTAATCGTTGGTTCTTCACCAAGTGCTTCAACATGATGGATTGCATCTGGCATCAAACTAATAATGTCTCCTGGAGTTAAAATAATTTCGCCAACTTTTTCAATACCGCCTTGATTATCAGTTCGTCTCCACAGTGTATTTTTTTCTTCTCCACTAATCAGTGCGACAACTCCCCAGGTAGCATGATTATGAATTGGTGATACTCTTCCTGGCAACCATGCGACTGTCTGCACTGTCAAGGGAAAATCTGGCTCATCATATAGAGTAAGTACCGACCAACCTGTTTGTGGATCTGGTTCAAGATATTCACCTTGCAACCATTCTGAACTGGTTAATAATCGCCGCACTAGGGGATAAATTGCTTGGAGGCGATCGCGATCGCTCTTCCATTTATACAGAATATCTTCGAGATCTGTTAAAAATCGATAGAGCCGATATTGACCTATCGGTAATTCTAGATTACCTGCCGATTCTTCCGAAGCTTCACATTTGCCGTCGTCTGTCACTAACCAATCTTGACTTACCATATCTTTTCAAAACTCAATAATTGCTATGTATCTGCTTTTACCATGCTTAAAAGCTCCTTTGCTCTCATAGTGCTACCCGGTTTAATTGTTTGGGTAACAAAATTTTGAGTTAGGTAAATCCTTTTTGGCGTTCGGTTCGTATCAATATTAAGTTTAAGATTGGCAAGAATGTATTTTTAACAAATGATAATAGCATATTTTTGATAGTATGTCAAGATTTGGGCTTTAAATAATGGTGTTATCTAATGAAACAGATACCGAAGTATTTCAGGTTTTGCGTTCGGGAAACCTGCTGGCTTTAGGTATCTTCTACGACCGCTATGGAGAGGTAGTCTACCGGGTGGCACTGCGAATGTTAGGCAATGCCCAAGAAGCTGAAGATTTAACACAAGAAGTCTTTCTGACTCTTTGGCGCACGGGTAAATATGACTCAAAGCGTGGTTCTATGCTGGTTTTTCTCACAACTTTAACCAGATCAAAGGCGATTGATCGTCATCGACAGATCAAGGCACAATGGCAACGTCTGCAACGATGGAGTCGCAATGCTTCTCCTGAGAATTCGAGTAATTTAATGGATAAGGTTTCTTTAGAAGAAATGTCTCAACGTGTACGTGAGGCGTTGGCTGAACTACCTCCTAATCAAAAGCAGATTTTGGAGATGTCTTATTATGACGGATTGAGCCAATCAGAAATTTCCGATAACTTAAATATGCCTTTAGGAACAGTGAAAACACACAAACGTAAAGGTTTGTTATATCTCAGACAAATGTTGCAGGATTTGGTGGAATAGCAATGGCAGACTTTCGAGAATCTGATGAATTAAAAGAACTTTTAGCCAGCTATGTTTTTGGAGATTTGACTCCAGAAGAGGTGGCTGCTGTTAACGAATTATTGGCAACTTATCCAGAATTAAATGATGAAGTTAGTCGCTTACAAAAAACCTTAGCATTACTTCCCTTAGCTTTACCGGAAACAACACCTTCTCCGACGTTAGGTGATCAAATCTTACAGGCTGCATCAAGGACTAGTACCGATTCTCCTACTGCAATCTCAAACCGAGTTCGCATTTTGCCAAAAGCTTGGCTGGCTACTGTGGGGAGTGTAGCAGCTTCTGTTGTCGTTGGGTTTGGTTTATATACTTATAATTTACATCGAGAATTAGTTACTGCTCAAACGGAATTATCGGGCTACAAACAAGCGATCGCTTTGTTGCGTCAGCCTAGTAACCGCTTACTGACATTTCAAGGAACTGATGTTAGTCAATCAGCCTCCGGAAGTTTAGTCATAGTACCTAAATCTGATGTAGCTGTACTCAGTATTCAGAATCTAGCAATCCTACCCCAAGGTCAAATTTATCGCTTATGGGCTGTAGTTGATCATAAAAAAGTATATTGTGGAGAATTTAACCCTGACTCTGAAGGAAAAGTATTTATGCAAATGCCTTTAGATGATGATATGACAGTTTCTTCTCAGGCTTTGATCACCGTTGAGCCGTTGAAAAAAATTTCCCAACCAACGGGAGAAACTGTGATGACGGGTAGTATTTCATTGTGAAAAATTCCTCAAGCAGAAGTTATAGGTTTATTTAGATACAAGAGGGTATTTGTAAAATAATTTTGTCATTCTGTAGCTTGCTTCCCGCAGGGTGTGAAGAGAAACGGAACGTATGCTCTCGCATTGCCGTTGTTACTGTACGTTCGCTTATTTTGGAAGGAAGAGAGGAATTAATGCCTGATTGGGTAAGGGAAAACTGGCGTTGAAGATCTGATTGTACTGATACCATGTAATACGTGGTAAAAGGCAAGGTAGAAAAGCGGTGTGATACATGGATAAATATTCGGGAATTTTCCGTGTATTACATGGTAAAGGAGAATTCATTTATGCATATTACATTGACCAT
>CAYQAQ010000397.1:0-3304 GCA_964415495.1 uncultured candidatus Brocadiaceae bacterium
TGCATCGCAGTGGGCATACCCAAGGGGTGCGCTTGCGCGATGTGCGCGGCAGCGGCGTCGGGTCGAGTCTCAGTGCGGTGGTGCCGCCGGTGCCGGGACTGTTGCCGGGCGACGTCGTGCAATTGCGCGGACGCTGGCAGCGCGATGAACGCGGCGAACGGGTGCGTGCGGTCGCTGCCGAGCGCGTGCTGCCGCGGGAAGCGGATGTGCGGGCGGGCGCGTGGGCCGCGATTGAGCGCCTGGGCCCACAGCGTGAATTAGCGGCGACTTTGTTATTGGGCGCGGGCAGTCCGCGCGAGCGGCGGGATTTTCGTCACGCTGGGTTGGCGCATTTATTGGCCGTGAGCGGTTTGCATCTGGGTATCGCGGCGGCGTTGGCGTGGTGGCTGTTACGACAAGCGCGCTTGCCGTGGCTGTGGCGGATTGTGGCGCTGCTGGTGTTGGTGGCTGGGTACGCGTGGCTGACGGGTGGTGCGCCAGCGACGCGGCGCGCGGCGGCGATGGTGGCGGTGGCCACGGCGGCAGCGGTGCTCGGGCGCGAACCGCATCGGCTCGGACTACTCGCGGGCGCGGCCGGGCTGTTGGTCGTGCTCGATCCTGCTCTGGTGCATGATCTTGGTTTTCAACTCAGCCTGTTGGCGGTCTTCGGCATTCTCACCTGGGGCATGGAATTGGTGGCGTGGCGCACGCGAGTCTTACCGCTGCGGCCGTGGCCCTTGGATCGGCGCGCATGGCGTGCGTGCTTGTGGAGCGCGCGCGCAGTGGCAGACGGGTTGGCCATTGGCGTGGCGGCCTCCTTGGCGGTCGCACCCGTCATCGCCGCGGTGTTCACCGTCGGCAATCCGTGGTCGCCGGTGGCGACGGTGTTGGCTGCACCCTTGGTGACGGTGGTGTTGTGGCTGGGGCTGCCGTGGTTGCTGCTCAGCATGCTGTGGGCGGAGGGCCCGTGGGCAGGCATCAGCGCTGTGCTCGATGCGGTGCTCGCCGGGCTGGCCAACATTGCGCAGTGGTCGGCGCAGTGGCCCGGGGCGCATCTGGCAGTGGCCGGCCCGCCCTTGGCGGTGTTGTTGGCGACGCCGGTGCTGCTGCTGGCCTGGCCCTTGCGTTACCAGGCGTGGTGGCGCGCGTTGGCAGCGAGTGGACTAGGGCTGTGGTGGGGGGTGTATATGTTGTAAATATCTAAATAAATATCAGGAAAATAATAGTTCTTGTGTCCCATACGGTGTCTCTAACCTGCCGTTGCTTCATTCGTCCTTTATCGCGAATTCTCGAGGAGTTCATCCATGGTTCGCGCTCTGATTCTCATCGCCATCCTCATCGCTGCTGGGTTGGCCATTGCCGTGGCGAATCGTTCGGGCGCACCTGAGACGCCGCCTGGAGCACCGACTGCCCCAGTGACGGCAGCACCAACGGAAGATGCAGCGGAAGCGGCGCGTCAACGTGATGCCGCTGAGCAAGAGGCCGAAGCGCAACGGCGCGCGGCCAAGGAAGCAGAGGCTGCTGATGCCGCCGAAAAGGCCGCCGCGGCCAAGGCTGCGGAAGAGGCGCAAGCGGCTGAGGCGGCCAAAGCCGCGGCGGCCGCGCAAGTTGCGGAAGCCGCGAAAGCGGAAGAAGCAGCGAAGGCTGCCGCTGCGGAAGCCGAGGCCGCTAAGGCCGCTAAGGCCGCTGAGGCGGCCCGGGCCCGCGAGGCCGCCGAGGCCGCAGCCGCCGCCCAAGCTGCCGAAGCCGAGCGCGCGCGTGCTGCGGAAGCCGCCGCTGCCCTTGCCGCCGCGGAAGCTGCGCGCAAAGCCGCTGCCGAAAGTGCCGAAGCGGATGCTCGCGCTCAAGCGGAGGCCCAAGCTGCCGCCGAGGCGAAGGCCGCCGCTGACGCCAAGGCTGCCGCTGACGCCAAGGCTGCCGCTGACGCCAAGGCTGCGGCACAGGCACAGGCTGATGCCGACGCTCGGACTCGCGCTGACGCACAAGCATCCGCAGCGCGCCCTTCGTCCGACGAGGCCGCTTGGCTTCGTCGGCGCAGCGGCGGTAAGAGTCCTTCGCTCTGGTATCAGCCAGAGCCTTTACGCGAGGTCGTCAATCCAGCGGGCAACACCGGCAAGCCGCCGAGTCATCGTCGTAAATAGTTTGGAGGCGTCCGGCGTCATTACGTGCAAGGCCCCTGGAGCAGACCGCGAGCTCCGCGCCAACAGTGTGCGATATACGAAGGCAGCGCTCGGCACCGAGACGCAGGACCGAGAGCCTAAAAGCTCACCCGCCTTTAGGCCCACGCCCCGTCGGCCGCGCTGGCGTCGCCGCTGGGCGTGGGCCGCGTCCGATCAGCACGCGTAAATCATCGAGACTGGGTTGCACCGCGACCACGCGGCGATCGGGGCCGAGGAGCACTTGGGCCGGCAATTGCGGGATATTCCAGGCACTGCGCCACGCACTGGCGTCGCCCACAGGTCCCGGATTCGACCACAGTAGATCGACGCGGTCAGATCCCGGAATGTCATGGATGCCGCCGAGCAGAGCGAGGGGATTGGCGCCTTCGGCCACCACCACCACGCGCAGCAGATCGGCATAGGCCGGCTTGCTGACTTCATCGAGGAGATTGCGCAAGGCCTCGCGCTGATTCGCGTCCAAAGAACCGGTGAAATGATAGAGCAGCCAGGGTTCGCTGCGGGTCGCCGGATCGGTAGGTGCGGTGCCGAGCGGAGTGCCAGCGGTGCGCGGTGCGGGCTGGCCGATGCGCTCGTGGAAGGCGCACAGTTCGGCGAGACCGGCGAGTTCCGGCACGCTGGCGACCAGGCGATTGGTGATCTCACGCGCTTCGCCGAGGCGGCCTTGGCGTAAATACAGCTGCACGCGCAAAGCCTCGGCGGGATTCTTGAAGCCGGGATAGGGATTGCGGCCAATGCGATCGAGCAGCGGTTCAACCTGGCGGCCGTCTTGATAGGTGAAGCGCCAATGTGCGAGCAGGTAGAGCGCCTTGTTCTCGGCCTTGGTGGTTTCGGCTTGGCTGACCAAGCGCTCCAGGGTGGGACCCATACGCTGCTCGCGCACGCGTCGCTGCTCAATGGGCAGGGCGCGAATGGCGGCGTGATCCCGCTCGAAGGATTCGATGGCGCGGTTGGCATGGTGTTCACGGTCCGAGATGATCGGACGCAACACGGCATCACCGATGGCAACGCCACCATCACCCGCAATAGCGGCACACAACGAACCAACGAACAACAGCAGAGTGGGGATGCGCAGCACCCCGGCAGCCTAACGACGAACCCGAGCGGTCCAACGACGACTCGGGGCCGTGCTGATTGTCGGGAAGCTT
>CAYQAQ010000398.1:0-3298 GCA_964415495.1 uncultured candidatus Brocadiaceae bacterium
CGGACTGATTCACGAAGGCGCCCTGCTTTCTGGGGCAGAACCATCGCCACAAATGGACCCCAAGGCGATCCTTGAGGAGGGTTTGGCTGCAATTAGGCGTCACCCTGGCCACGATTATTTGGAGACCGTTACGCAGCAAGAGATGTTTTTCTTTCTTGAGCGCCAGGAGCATGCGCCGCAATGGCATCGCAACATCCGCATTGAGGCTCCCGACGGCCGCTACAATCGAAACGAACGATTGATTTTCATTCAAGAATCTCAGGAACCGATCGTGATTAGCGGCATATGGAGTGCCCCTGATGCCTCGGTCACTCCTGCGCGAGAGTGGCATGTTCGCTCCCGAATGATCCGAACGGTGCCAGCCGGGGCCCATGGCTACAACACACTACCGGAAGTGCAGGCGATCACCGAACGTCTTTTCCCTTCAGGGATCCATTCGGACACGGTTTATTCGTTAGTTTCGCAGACCAGCGACGAGTTCGTGATCGACGAGCAACTTCCAGAAAAGGTCCAAGAGCAGATCGCCTTGAGCATTGGTCATTTCGTTAAGCTCAGTGGATGGGAACTCATCCCAGAGATTCGCACCACAGCACGATTGGCGACAGTCCGCTATCGCGTAAATGCCTCGCCACGCCAGGTCAGCGAGTTTGCTTTATACGGCAATGATGGTCGGATGCTTATGCGGTACACCTATCTTGCCGTGACTCGGCGCCCTCTTGCCGAAGGTGATCTACAAGTCATCGCCCCGCCAACGGACTTTACTGACCTCGGGTTGTGCGATGCGCGCACATTTCGAAAGCGGGTCGAAGCCGCGCTCGCCGGTAAATAATTTCTTTTGCTTATCTTTTCCGCCAACCAGGAATATACATGATTACATCCTCCCCTCTGCGAATGATGCTGGCCGGCGTCTTTCTGGTCGCCTGCACGGTTCGCGCCGGTAGTTTTGAAACCACTGAACGGATAACGATCGAAACCCCTGATGGCACGACCATCACTCGAGAAACTGGGACTCGCGGTAGTTGGATTGAAATTGACGTCGGTACCATTGAAATCGAGACACCCGGCTTCAGCGGCCGCCTGCAGGGAAATCCTGACCAAGTGCCGCCGTCGATTAGAACCGGTCCTTGAGCGCTGTGTGTGTTGGCTGGGCGGTGGAGTAGCAACTGCTGATCGGTAAATCGGACCCCCTTCGCGTGTGCGTTGGAAAACATCACTAGGATGCATTGCCGAGCCGTAAGCTGCTGCCGATGGGATCCTGCCGATTGGACTGGGGCTATCGTCGCTATTCCAGAATTCTGGAAGTCCCCACGTTGTGCCAAATAATTTACAAACATGGTCTTGCAACCGCCACCATTTCACGTCACGAAAGCCTCAGTCACCATCTGCCGCGAAACCTCCGAATTCCGGACTTCCGGACCGGGGCAATTCAAAGGAAACCCGACAAGCGCAGAACATCCAAGCTGAGCACAAACAGCATCAGCGACAAGACCAGCGCGAGGCCGATGTAGGCGATGATGGTCTTGACCAGATCGGGTAACGGACGCCCGATAGCGGTTTCGATGCCGAGGATGACCAGCTGGCCACCGTCGACGATCGGAATCGGCAAGAGATTGATCAGGAATAAGTTCAGCCCGATCAAGCAGACGAGATGCAACCAGGCCGCGAAACCCCAGCGTTCGAAGCTGGTTTTGAGCATGTCGAAGATGCCGATTGGACCCGAGAGCGCGCGGGTGGCGTCGATGCCGTCGACGGCCGAGGGACGGAAGAAGCGCGGAATGATTTTGAGCGTGTCGACCACCATGCGCACGGTGGTGTGATTGGCGATGGCAATGGCCTCGCCGAAGCCCTCGGTGAGTTCGTAGGGAACTTTTTCCATCACAAAGGCTAACGCCAATCCGATGTCGGGCAGCGCCGCGCGCTGCGTCCGTGCTTCGCCACCGCGAATGAACTCGAGCACGTGCCCTTCGTCATGCTGCACCACTCGCAGCAAGCGGTCGCCGACGGCGAGCTCACCCAAGGACGACGTTGCCGTACCACTGAGCGTCAAGCGTTGCTCGCGACCCGTCGGCGGGGTCAACACCACGTCCTCGGTCGACAACGCTTTCACCGTGTGGCCGATCACCGCGTGAATGCGTTCACGGTCGGCGGGATTCACCGGTGTGCGCAGCAGCTCGCCGCCACGCACCAAGCTGATGTCCACGTGGCGCTCTGCCGCCTGCGGGACGATATCGATCAGGATATCACCGGCCTGCACGCCCGCGGCGATCAGCGCGGTGCTGTCGAGGCCTTCCGGCACGACACCAGTGGTGAGCACGCCCACAGAGACGCCCAGCCGAGCACGACCATCGGTGCCGCGGTCCGGATGCAATTCCCGCGTCAGCCGTTCCCCATCGCGCACAAGAGTGACGCGCACCGGCGTCCCTGGCGTACTCAGCTGCAGACCCGCGGTGAGGCCCGTCATGCCCGCAATGGGACGATCATCTAAGGCGACGATCAGATCCCCGGCACGAAGATCGGCGGCCGCGGCGGCACTACCGCTGAAGGGCGGAATGTTCAATCGCACCGGCAAGCCCAGCGCCGATGGCCACAGCGCACTGGAGCCGGCGTAACGGAAGGTCTCCTGGTGCCGCGTGCCATCGCTGCGGCGGAACACCACCGTGGTTTCTTCGCCCAGGCGGCGTTCGAGTTCGTTTTCCACCGCATCGCCCGAACGCTCACGCAGGTCGACGTCGCCAATCTGCTCGACGATCCAACCGCGTTGAATGCGCCCACTGGTGAGCGGACCGCTCACGTCGGCCACTTGCTCGACCCGCCGCGAGGCCGCACCGGCAATGCCCAGTACCGGCAAGGGCATGCTCGGAGTCTTGATCGGGGCGACATTGCCGCCGCCGTCCAACGTCAGATCTTCGCCGTCTCGACGCACGACGATGCTCAAGGCTTCGCCGCCACGCTTGCCGACTTGCATGAAAATGTCTTCGAAGGAATACGTCCGCACGCCGTTAACGGAGCGCACTTCATCGCCGGGACGTAAACCTAAGCGCATGGCGGGACTGTCGACCAGTGTGTCGGGCGCCTCGGCGCTGACTAACTTGGGTTCCACGCGACCGACCACGGGTGGATTCAACGGCATGCCCCACAACGCGAGTGCGACCAACAGCAACCAGCTCGATACCAAATTAAACAAAACGCCACCGAGCAAGATTAACGCCTTCCACCCAGGCTTCGCTTTTTCATAGCTGCGCGGATCGTCGGTGCCTTCGTTCGAGTCCAACTCACCGAGCATGCGCACATAGCCGCC
>CAYQAQ010000399.1:0-3294 GCA_964415495.1 uncultured candidatus Brocadiaceae bacterium
CACCCCTCTGCGGCGGCGGCACGCACCGTCACTCGCTAGCAGGTCTTCAACCGATGGCGACGACGACCAAGGTCACATCATCATTGACTGGCGCACCGGTCGTAAAGGCGTCCAGAGCTCGCAGGATGCCCTGAACCAAGGTCTCAGCGTCGACGGTGATCAGCGCCTGCACGACTTCAGCAAGGCGGGTCTCGCCAAAGAGTTCGCCGCGCGTGTCCGCGGCCTCAGTGATCCCATCGGTGTAAAGAATCAGGCGATCACCCGCCGCGAAGGTGGCCGGTGGCACCACATCGGACGGAATGTCGGCCACAATCCCCAAGGGCATGGCGGTGCTTGCCAGCCAGCGTACGTCACCCTGGTGGATCCACAGTAAAGGATTGTGACCGGCACTGTGATAGGTGTAGGTGAGCGCGTTGGGGTCGATATCGATGATCGCCGCCGTCATGAAACGCCCCGAGCGACTGCTGTGCAGACTCTCATTGAGCACTCGGATCGCCGAGCCAGCGCCGGCTTCTGCTCGCAACTGCTGGTGCAGCACCGCGTGGGCCGTGGTGGTGTAGAGCGCCGCTCCCAAACCATGCCCACTGACATCACCAATCATGGCCAACAGGCGGCCATCGCGTTCGACAAAGGTATAGTAGTCCCCGCCAGTTTCCGTACACGGCCGCGCGACGCCCGCGATGGTCACCGTGCCCCGGCTGAGGCCCGCCGTGGGATACATGCCCATCTGCACGTGCCGGGCCAGATCCATTTCGCTTTGCAAACGTTGCTGATCGACGGCTGAGCGCACTAGCAAGGCGTTGTCGATCGCGATCGCGGCCATGCCACATACGGTTTCTGCGACGCGTTGCTGACCAGGCCCGAAGTCTCCGGCCGGATTGGCCAGGAGGATCACGCCCCGTCGACGTTCGCCAGCCCCCAGGGGTAGGACAAGTAGGCTGGTCAGGGAAGCCTGCAGGTCTTGCGTATCTAATTCGGCGGCCAAGCGCTCGGCCGGCAGCAAGAGCGTCTGCCCTGAGCGCAGCACCTGTTCCGCCAACGATGAGCCATCGCGCAGACGAATCGCCCCCACGTGCTCTTCCCGCATACCCCAGGTGACATGACACGTGAGCGCCCCAGCATCGTCCGTAGTCATCAAAGCACCGACTTGGGCGCCCACCCCTTGCATCGCCGTCTCCAAAACCTTGACCAGCAAGGTGTCGATATCGAGGTGACGCAGCAATTGGCCCGCGGCCGTCAAACCCGTAATTTGCTCGCGCAACATGGCTCGTTCGCGCAGCACCTGATCCATGCGTCCATGGGCCAACAACGCTGCTGCCAACCAGGGCGCAATGGATTCCGCCTGTTGTACGTGCGCGGCGTCGACCGCCAGGACCCCCACCAAGAGGTCATCCGCCAGCAAGGGAACCTCTCCCGCCGTCAAGGTCGCGAGACCTTCCGGTATGGCACGATCCGCGAGCGGTGTTGCCGAGGCGCCAAAGGCCGCGTACAGGTTTCCCTTGCCGCCGTCACACAACCAAATCACGCCACCGTCCAGTTTAGCGCTTCGCAGCACATCGCTGATACCGGTCTTGAAACCGGCACGATCTTCAACGGCGACGAGGGCCGCGAGAGCCAAAGCCAGATCCGGCTCGGTGCTCATATTGGAATCTCCGCCGCTGCGATCACAGCTGGAAGCTTGCGCGTCAGGTTTTGCAGCCGGGCGACATCCAGGCCGCACACTTTCAGCAGAATAGGATCAATGCGGGCATCGAAGGCATGGCGTGAGCCCAGACCGATACGACTCGCAAACGACAACCGTTCCGCCAAGCGCACGCTAGCCACCAGACGCGCATGTGGCGCAGGCCAGGAGTCGGGCTCGGCATGATGACCGGCGATGCAGGCGCGGATGCTGGCCGGGAGACGCCAGCGATCCGCCAGACGTACGCCGACCTCGACATGGTCGATTCCCACACAAAACCGTTCGTGCTCGGCCACGGAGACGCCTTCAGCCAGGCGATGGCAGTCGAGGCCACGTCGTCGCAATTCCGGCCCTAACACCAGCAATCCGACATCGCGCATCAAGCCGGCAAGAAAGGCGGTTTCCTGATCATCGCCCACCACGCCAGTTTCAGCGGCGACGGCCTTGGCTATCGAACCGCACGCGAGCGCGTTCTTCCACACGCCGTTCTCGACGAATCCGTACACCGCCAGATCGCTCTGCAGCAGTTCACTCATCGCAGCGGCCACGACCAAGCTTTTTACACCGCCAAAGCCGATCATGGTCACCGCCTGCGCGATCGAGGCGACGCGATTGGGCAGACCGTAAAAGGGGCTGTTGACCAGTTTGAGCAGGCGCGCGGCGATCACGGGATCCAGCCGCACCAGCCCTTCCAAATCCGTAGCCGAACCGCGATCGCTGCCGGCCACTTCCAAGATACGCGTGGCAATGGCCGGCAACGGCGGCAAGCGATCGATCGCCATCGTCAGCTCGCTGTCGGTCAGCGGTGCGGTCCTGGTCGAACGCGAGCCCCGTGACGATCCGGAGCGCGAGCCCGAGCCATCATTGGCCTTGGTCCGCATCGATCCGGGGATCGACACTGGCTGGAAACGCAAGAAGGGATCGGTCAGCACCGAAAGCATACTACCACGCAGGGCACACTTCGCGCAAGTCGAGCCCTGGTGCCGCCTGGGGCATCGACCATGCTGAGGGCATGCTCGCTCCTGAGCCCGACGAACGGGCCCCTGTGCATCTGATGGGCTGTCTGGGTGCCGTCCATCGCACGCAGAGCCTGCTGCTGGTAGACTGGGAACAAACGTGCCGCGGCGACGCCGCCTTTTTGACCGCTTTTCGCCGTTGGGAAGAGCTCTTGGCGGCCCTGCGCTTACACCTCCTACGGACCGAAGGTCGACTCCGCCATCTGGTCGCCAGCGGCGGCGATATCAGCGACTATCGCGGCCCCCGTCCTGACCGAGAACGCTCGTCGGCGCGCTGGATTCGGCGGTTTACCGAATGGTTTGCCCTCATCCGCATCGATCCGACCTATCGCCACCTTGAGAGCTTGCTGGATAGCGAGGCCGACGTCATCGGCGCCGATATCATCACTGACTTAGCTATCGTGGCCGAGGTCATGGAGTGCGCGATGCCGGCCCTGGGGCGCCTGGGTGAGGGTCTCGACGAGCATGCGCTGGCTGATCTCGCGTTCACCCAGGTCATTGCCCCGTGGCGGGTCCGCGGGTTGCGGGCGCTGCATCAGGTGGAGCGCTGGCTGGCCGAAACGTTGGCGGAACACGGGGATTGGTAGAAGACGGGGC
>CAYQAQ010000400.1:0-2414 GCA_964415495.1 uncultured candidatus Brocadiaceae bacterium
TGATGGTGAGGTCGCCGGCACCACCGCCGACGTGCGGGCTGAGGGTGGCGCACAGGGCGATCAGTGCTTCTTGGGCGCGGCGGTAGAGGTCGCCATCGGGCGTGACCACGATCAACCCGCGGCACTGGCGACGTGCGGCATGGGCGCGCTCGCCGGGCTGCAGGCCGGCTGCGGTGGCCTCGGCCGAGCAGCTCAGCAACGGGGCGTCCGCGCCGGCGTCGGCAGCCACCGCGACGGGACGTCCGCGCAGACGCGGATCGGCGGCCTGATGAACGGCGGCGTGGAAGGCGGGGACGTGGATGTGCAAGAACATGGCGGGCCCTTTTCGACTCTAGGTCTGAATGGACTCACTCTGCTGCGGCACCTTCGGCAATCAAGGTTTATTTAAACCTATCCCCATGGGGCCCGCATTCACAAGAGACACCGAGACGCGGAGGGACGACAGGAGGCAAGATGGGCGGTGCTCAACGTCAGTCCCACTTCATCTCACCTTTGTGCGCCTCCGCGTCTCCGCGCCGCCTGTTCATCGAGCCATTATTTTACTCGCGGCTGCATAGGACGCGGAGGGACAAAAGGAGGCGAGATGGTGTGGCCGGCGCTTCGACATCAGTCCGGCTTGGTCTCACCTCTGTGCATCTCCGCGTCTCTGCGTCTCCTGTTCATCGCAAAATAGCACTGTTCATTGAGCCATTATGGCCCGGCTGTGCGCCAGCCTCTCGGTGGCTTGCCGGTCACCGCGCGCATGCGATTGGTGAAGTGGAAGGGGTCGTCGAAGCCCACTTCAGCGGCGATGGCCTGCACCGTCATGCTGGTGGCGATGAGCAGTTGGCGGCCGCGGTCGAGGCGTAGGCGTTCGACGTAGGCGCGCGGGGTTTCGTGCAGCAGTTCACGGAAGCGATGCGCGAAGCGCGAGGGCGACCACCCGGTGATGGCGGCCATGGCGTCGACATCCCAGGGATGGGCGAGGTCACGGGCGACGCGCTCGATGACGGTACGCAGACGCGCATCGAGGCGACCTTCGGCGGCGGCTGGGCTGTCCGGGTGAAAGGCATCGGCGCACAGCAGGGCGGCCTCCAGCGCGTTGAGGGCGAGGGTATCCCGATGATGCCGTCGGGAGAGGGCATGTGCGTGCATGGCGTGCAGATGCGCGGTGATCTCGGCAAAGGCGGCGCTGTCGGGAATGGTCAGCGCGGTCAGGCCGGGGGCCGCACTCGGCCAGCCGAGCAGGGGGGCCCAGTGCGCCTGCGGCAAAAAATGCACCCACGTGAACGTCCAGCTGCCGCCATCAGGTGCGGTGCGATAGGTGTGGGGCCGGCGTGGGGCCAATAGATGGAGCATGCCCGGCGTGGCGGGTTGGTCCTGGATCGCACCAGCGCCGGCTTCGGTGGCGAAGAGCAGCCAGTCGTCGCTGCCGCCTTCGCGATGGGCGCCATAGGCGATGGTGCCATGGGAGCGTCCGGTCAGCAGCTGGTGCCCATCGCGGACGTGGTGGGGCTGGGGATCCTGGCGATGGAGAGCGGCATCCGTGGGTTGGGTCGGCTTGGTGACGCGTGTGGGCATGGCGCGACGCTAGCAGGAATCTCCAGGGTGTCATCTACGACCCGGCAGAAATCTCTAGGTCCGGCGCGATGGCTATTAACGCCTGCCCTCGTCGATGGTCGGGTCAGTCTGCATGGGCCGAGGGATCATCGTGAACATAATCAGAATACTCGGCATCATCACGCTCTGCTGGGGCCTCGTCCTGAGCCCTCACGTATGCGCGCAGGAGTGGACGCCCGGGCATCACAAGGCCCTGCCCAGCGTCGAGGAACCCCAGCGCACCTTCCAAGTGTACGTGCCAGCCCAGTACACCCGCGAGGCCCCCGGTCGGCCGATCCTGTTCATCTCCAATGCGGGCGGCAACCCGAACCTCATGGAGTATCGTCCCTGGGCTGATCGTCTGGGCGTGCTCTTGGTCGGCATCGACTCCAGCCGCAATGGGCCCAGCGACAACAATATCCGTGCTCAGGATCTGGTCGTGAAGAGCATCGATGAGCGCAAGCTTATCTATCACGGTAGTCTGATGTTTGCGACGGGTGGATCGGGCGGTGCCCAGTCCAGTTGGTTGATGGCGTCGTGCTACGGCAAGCATTTCGCCGGCGTTCTGATGGTCGCGCAGGGCGGCCATACCGACAGTGGCGTGACGTTGGCAAAGCACATCCCGATCGCCTGGCTGCACGGCAAAGACGACCCGATCGTGTGGGTGGTTGACAAGGGCGAAGCCTTCCACCGAGCCCAGGGCAACCCGACCAAACGCGTGGTCATTCCTGGCGGCCACGTCGGTGGCAGCGTCGCGCAGCGGGTCGAGCTGCTCGACTGGATCTTCACCACCGGCGTGCTCAACCAGCCAAGCCTCGATGCGCCGACCCGCGAGG
>CAYQAQ010000400.1:2424-3278 GCA_964415495.1 uncultured candidatus Brocadiaceae bacterium
GCCAAGGCCATCGTCACCTGCTGGCAGGATGCGGCGGCCACGGTCGCCCTGCAGGCCGAGGATCCGCGCCAGCGTGTGCGGGCGGCCGCCGAATTGGCGGCCGATCCCCGCATGCGCGGTGCCGCCAAAGCGCCTGAGCTCAAGGCCGTGCTCGACGACGTGCGCAAGGACAAGGCCCTCAACACCGAGGCCCAAGCCGCCAAAGCCTGGGTCGCGTTGGCCCAGGCCGAAGAGTCCTCGCGCGGCAAAGCCCAGGGCGTCCGCATGGACGTTGCCAGACAGGCCAATGCGCTGGCCCACACGCTACGGCGGCACGCTGGCTGGTGACGATGCCAAGGCGCTCTTCGAACGTCTGCGCGCCGACTTGGGCGGATGATCTGACCGACGCTACGGCGTCGCGACCGTCTCCGGCGCGCCGGGTGCCACTGCAGAGCCATGATCGAGCGTCGTGTGATCGACGTGCTTAACCCACAGCGCGGCAGGAGTCAGGAGGGGATGCGTCAGCAGTTCGCTGGTATCGGCAATACCGGGAAGGATCAGTCTTGAGAGTAGCCATTCAGAAGGTCCTGATACATAAACGGGCAGCACGCTCGTGGTCACACGTCCTGCCACCGGCGGTTTAGAAACGGCCCTGCCGACCTTCACGAGGGGGAGCGGCTTGGAGCAACCCCCAGCAGCTGGCGATGCACGCGATAGAACTGCGCATAGCTGCCGAAGCCGGCCTGCAGGGCGGCGGCGAGGCGGTCACCGCGCACTTCGCCGAGGGCGAGATAGCGCTCCAAGCAGGCGCGATTGCGGAACACCGTGGTCGAACAGCCGACGTGTTTGCGGAACAGCCGACCGAGATGATCGCT
>CAYQAQ010000401.1:0-3250 GCA_964415495.1 uncultured candidatus Brocadiaceae bacterium
TCCTATCAGCGGTTTCCCGCTTATCTGGGCGTCCACAAAACCGGGGGAGGATCACCTGCCGTGCACCCGCACAGCGCAGACTTCCGCTGATGACCTCCCAAGGGTGGTGGCCCCGTACCGCCGGACGCAGGCCCCAGGACCCATAACCGCATCAAGGGTCTATAACAACCTGAGTCCACAGGGAACTCAGAGGTCAGTGAACGGCGCGCCGCTGATCCCGAAACAACCCTTGCTCCTCGCTCTATCCTGCTGACAACGCATGACTTGCGCCTGGGACATACCCCCAGACGACGCGCGCGGAGCGCGCCCAAAGTTCGATTCCCCGTGTCCCCCGTGCGAAATCCTATGCTGCAACTGTCTCGCATTGTGTGCTGTTTGTGCCTGTTCCTGCTCACCGCAGCGGCCGAAGATGCGCGCCCGACAGTGCCATTCGAACTTCCGGCGAGGAAGACCGCACCCACTGCTCCGTCCGTAGCTCCGTCCGCTGCTCCGTCCGCTGATCCGTCCGCCAAGCTGGCAGAGGCTTCTCTTGTCGACGTCAGCGAGATGGATCCCGCCGCCAACGCTCAGGCTGCCGCCGCCCAGCACGCCGCGCTGCTCGCCACCGCCGAAGCCACCTGGACCGAGCGTGACACCGTGTTGCCGCGTTTGGGTCAGGCCCTCACCACCGGCCGTTTAGCGCCGCGTCCGATCGGTGCCGATTATCGCCTGAAGGCTGGCGATCGCGTCCGCGTCGTCACTTGGGGCGGCACCGCGCGCAATGATGTGCTGCCGGTCGATCTCAGCGGCAATCTCGGCATTCCTGGTTTTGGTGCCGTACCCGTCGGCGGCTTGAGCGTTGCCGATGCACAAGTCGCGTTGACCGAACTGGTGCGCAGTCACTTCAAGCAAGCAGGCGTGTTACTGGGCGTCGAACAACCCGGCGTGGTGGCCGTGACCGTGGTCGGCGAAGTCGCTCGCCCCGGCTATCACAGTGTGCCGGCTGGAGCGTCGTTGCTCGATGCGCTGGCCGTTGCCGGCGGCGTCACCGCGCAGGGCACCTTGCGGGCCATTGTCGTACGCGAGGTCGTACGCGAGGCCGTGCGCGACGCGGGCACTGAGCAGGCCGAACCCGACACCGTTGACCTCTACCGCATCGCCGTCGCGGGCGATGTCACCGCATTGGCACCGCTGGGCTCAGGCACCGTCATCTTCGTACCGCTGCGCGGTTCGGAAGTGCAGGTCTTTGGCGCCGTGCGCCGCGCCGCAGCGGTCGAATGTCTGCCGGGCGACACGCTCGCGGATGCGGTCGCGCTGGCTGGTGGTTTGGCCACCGATGCGGATCCCGATGTCATGCGCCTGCTGCGCGAAGGCAGCGACGGCCAAGCGCTGGCGCAGGTGGCAGCAGCCGATCTGGCGGCGCGCCCCGTCGCCGATGGCGACCGGCTGCTGGTCATTCGCCGGGCCAAACTCGATCAGCGTCGCGACGCCTTCCGCATCGAAGGCCGCGTGCGTTCACCCGGTGCCTATGCCTGGAGTCCGGACCTGACCGTTGGCGATGCCTTACGCCTGGCGGGCGGTCCGCTGCCCGACGCGCATGTCGCCGTGGCCCTCATCCGTCGTCAACGCGCCGAGCCGCAAGAGGTCGCCGTCGGTAGCGGCGTCATGGTGCCGTCGCTGCACGAACTGATCGGCCCGGTGACGGCGGAGACGGTGCTGGAACCGCTCGATCATTTGGTCATCCCGGCGCACGTGCCGCTCACTGACAGTGATTTCACCATCACCGTCAGCGGTGCCATCGATCGCCCCGGCAGCCAACCTTTCACCAAAAACATGACCGTACGTCAGGCCTTATTGCTGGCGGGTGGCCTGCGCGCCGACGCCCAGGTCGAATCGGCCGACTTGGTGCGCGTTGACCTCAATGCAGATGGCAGCCGCAGCGTCAGCCGCATTGCCCTCGACTTGCGCGCCATTCTCGCCGGTGAAGCCGGCCCCATGTTGCAGCCGCGCGACGAAGTGGTGGTACGTCAACGCAACGATCAACGCTTAAGCGTGACTCTGCGTGGTGCCATTCACAACTCCGGCAGTTTCACCGTCGCCCAAGGTGTCACCGTCGGTGAGGTGGTCGCCCTCGCCGGCGGCCTCACCGCCGATGCTTTTCCCGAAGGCATCCGCCTCTTCCGCAATGCGGAAGTCGCCGCCGCGACCGAATACATCGAGCGCCTCAAGGCCCAGCTCGAAGCCGCGGTCGCGGTCAATCAGCGCTCGCTGTTGTCCGGCACCGGCGGTGATCCGCGCGACGTGCAGGCCTTGCAGATCACCATCGCCCAGCAAGAAGCCGAAATCGCGCGCTTAGCCAATGCCCGCGCCACAGGTCGTCTGCTCGGCATCGACTTCCCCGGCCTGCTCGCCGGCCGCCAGAACGCCGACGTCGCCGTGCAAGACGGCGACGTCATCGAAATCCCGATCCGTCCGGACACCTTGCGCATTTATGGCGAAGTGATGAATGCCGGCAGCCTGCGTTTCGAACCCAACCTGCGCGTGCCCACGCTGATCGCCCGCAGCGGCGGCTACACCCGGCAAGCCGACCGCCGCCGGGTCTTTGTCGTGCGCGCCGACGGCGCCGTGGTCGCCACCGCCGCCGGCCGTGGCTTGGCCTGGGACGGCGCCAAACGCGGCTGGATCGCCACCACGCTCAACGCCATCGAACTGCAGGAAGGCGACACCGTCATCGTGCCACCGGACCTGAGCTTCAAGCCGAGCAAGATGACAATTGCCAAAGATCTGACCCAGATCCTGTTCCAGATCGCCGTTGCGGCGGCGACGGTGGTGGCCATCGCCCCGTAGGAAGCGGAATGCGGATCGTGGGACTGCGGGCCACTGGCCCGCAGCGACCGTTCGCGGCTTCGGGGAGTGAGGCAAGTCAGGCCGGTTGTCGTCGGGCGTCGCTCGTCGGTCGCTCATCGCTCCGCATCACCGTACGGCGTATAGCCAGAGCGCACGGGATCGGGGACCGCCATTGGGCAGCGACAGGTCACGGCTGCGGGAAGCGAGGCGCGTCAGGCGTCGGTTGTCGTCGGGCGTCGCTCGTCGGTCGACGCTCGTCGGTCGCTCATCGCTCCGCATCACCGTACGGGTGCATGGAAGGAAGCGGCTCCCCATAAAGGGATGGACACCACGGTTGGATGCCCGCCGCATCATGGGTTCTCGAAGCGATCCGACGACCGACGACCGACGACCGACGACCGACGACTGACGACTGACGACCAAC
>CAYQAQ010000402.1:0-3223 GCA_964415495.1 uncultured candidatus Brocadiaceae bacterium
ATCTCGCTGTAGTGCCGGCAAATGATGGCCATGTCGCCCCAGGCGTGGCCTTCTTGGTGGGCGGCGCCCAGCAGCTCGGCCACGCGCGTGGCTTCGGCCCGCAGGCTGGGCAGGCGGATGATGAGCGGCCCGGTCGTTGAGTTTGTGCCGTCGCGCCCGCTGCTCAGGGGCTTGAGGATGGTGGTGCGCCCCTGCGCCTGGATGCCCACGCTTTTGAAGCTGAACTGCTTGCCCCTCTCTGTCGTTCTACTGCGTTCGTAGATGCTCTGCGCGTCGTAGTACAGCACCAGCAGGCTGTTGGTGGCGGGGTCCAGCATCCGCGTGCGCCAGAGGCGGGTACCGAGTGCGGGTATCTGTGCAAGCATGCGTTGTAAGTATTTGCTTCCCTGGCCGCATGATGCCGCAATCTGAAGCCGCCTCTGCAAAGCACCCTGCAAAGTTGCCCCATCGGTACATTTCTGCGCATGCACCCCGCCATCGCTCAACACCGCGCGTCCATCGCCGCCATCTGTCAGCGCTGCGGCATAAGTTGGCTGGAGGTATTTGGCTCGGCGGCGCGGGCCGACGACTTTGATCCCGCGAACAGCGACGCGGACTTTCTGGTGGAGTTCGCGGCGGATGCACCACCCGACCTGCACAGCTTCTACGGCGCCAAGGCTGAGTTGGAACAGTTGCTGGGCCGGGGTGTGGACCTGGTGGAGCCAGGCGCGGTGCGCAACCCCTATGTGCTGGCCAACATCAACCGGCACCGCGAGCCCGTGTAGGCAGCGTGATCCGCGCGCTTTCCTGTGGGATGTGCGCGAGGCGGCGCAGGCGATCCAGTCTTTCACAGCAGGGCTGGACGCTATAGCTTACGTGGGCAGCGAACTGGTGCAGGCGGCGGTAGAGCGTAAAGTAGCCATAGGTTTGGCTATCCGGTCCTACGGCTTTGCCGTATGATTGCTTAGAATCATTCTCATGCTCACGATTGTAGAAACGCCAACCTTTCAACGCCTGTGGCCCGACTACTGGACGGAAGACGAACGGGCTGCGTTTGCAAGCTGGTTGGCGCTGTCGCCTGAAGGTGGCGATGTGGTTCCCGGCTCGGGCGGCGTGCGCAAGGTGCGCTGGTCGCGCCCAGGGTCAGGCAAGCGGGGCGGTGTGAGGGTGGTTTAGTTCAACCGTTTGGAAAACGGAGAAATTTGGTTGCTGCTGATCTACAGCAAAAGCATCCAAGACAACGTGGCCGCTGGCGTGGTTGACGACAATTACCGTGGCCGGTTGACGACAACTATGTTGGCCGGTTAGTGGCCTACACCGGGCGGGTCCGGGAGGCGGGGCTACCGTTGAACCTTCGAACACAAATCGAAGGTAGGCGGCATGCCCGGCAAGAGAATCACGGACCACCAAGTGCACAAGTACAAACAGCACCGCAATCTGCACAGCCAAGTCGCCGCTGCCGCCAAAGCCGGAATCAGCGAGAGAAGTGCCCGGCGCATTGAAGAGGCGCAAAGCCTGCCCTCCCAACGCCCCCAACGCAGTTGGCGCACCCGAGAAGACCCACTGAGTGCGGTATGGGACAGCGAGGTCATTCCTTTGCTCAAAACCGATGCCAGCCTCAACGCCGTCACCCTGCTCGAAGAACTCCAGCGCCGCTATCCCGGCCAGTGGGACACCAGCGTGCTGCGCACCCTGCAGCGTCGCATGCGCCTGTGGCGGGCCAAGTTTGGTGCTGAACGGGATGTCTACTTTGCCCAGGTACACCCGCCAGGGCGCCAGGGCATCTCAGACTTCACCGTGGCCGATGAACTCAACGTGGAGATTGGTGGCGTCGTATTCGCGCACCGCCTGTACCAATTTGCCCTGGCCTATTCGGGCTGGCGCCACGTCACCGTCATCGACACCGGGGAGAGCTTCATGGCGCTGTCCACCGGCTTGCAGGCTGCACTGTGGGCGCTGGGCGGCGTGCCAGAAGAGCACCGCACCGACAGCCTGTCGGCTGCATTCAACAACCTGGCCGAACAAGAGGAGTTGGCCAAGCGCTATGCGGACTTGTGCCGCCACTACGGGCTGCGTGCCACCCGCTGCAACCCTGGCCAATCCAACGAGAACGGCTCCATCGAATCGCGCAACAACTCGCTCAAGACAGCGCTGGACCAGGCCTTGCGTCTTCGTGCCAGTCGCAGCTTTGATACGCGCTCTGATTACGAAACGTTTGTCGACACCATCGTGCAACGCATGAATACACGCGCGCTGAAACTACTGGCCACCGAGCGCACCATGCTCAAACCCTTGCCAGTGCGCCGCACCGCGGAGTTTGAGGAGATACCCGCGCGGGTCAGCAAATACGCCATCTTCACCTTGAAGGGCGTGCTCTACAGCGTACCGAGCCAACTCATTGGTCACCGTTTGATGGTGCGTCAGTATTCGCAACACGTTGAAGGCTGGCTGGGGGGCCAATGCGTGGTGAGCTTGCCCAGGGCAAGACCTGGAGAGGGGCAACGCGTTGGGCGCTCCATTGACTATCGCCATTTGGTGGGCGCCTTGAAGCGCAAGCCCGGTGCATTCGCCCGCTGGGTGCTGCGTGACGCAGCATTCCCACGGGCCGTGTACCGTCAAACTTGGGAACGACTCATCTCCCAAAGGCCTGAACGCGAAGCTTGCAAAACCATGGTGGGCCTGCTGGTCTTGGCGGCTGACGGGCATGAGGCACAACTGGCCCATGAGCTGGATCAGTTGGTTGAGCTGGACCAATTGCCTGACCTGGACGCCTTGACCCAGTTGCTGGCACCGCCCAAGGAGGATGTGCCGCAGGTGGTGGTGACACTGCCACCGCTGGCCATTTATGACGCGCTGTATGAGGCAGCCCCATGAGCTCGGCGTCAATCACAAGGTCACCGACGACAACTACCCTCACCGCCACCTCGGCCCGTCTGGGAATGATGCTCACGGACTTGCGCCTGCCCACCATCAAACGGTTGGCAGGCGACCTGTGCGCACAGTCCGATACCGAAGGCTGGCCGGCACACCGGTTGTTGGAGGCCTTGCTGGAACATGAAATCAATGAACGCGAGGCCCGGCGCATTGACCGTCACCGCAATGAATCCAACCTGAGTCCGGACAAGCGGCTCTCAAGCTTTGACTTTGCTGCCGTGCCCAGCGTGTCCAAGGCGCAGGTGATGGCTTTGACCGAAGGTACCGAGTGGATTGACCGGGGCGCCAACGTGCTGCTGTTCGGGCCACC
>CAYQAQ010000403.1:0-3222 GCA_964415495.1 uncultured candidatus Brocadiaceae bacterium
ACCGGATTATCGAGATCAAGGAGCGTGAGCAGTATCGGGTCAAACTCTTCATGGGGATGATCGACCAGAAGGAAAAGACTCTGGTCTTTTGCGCCACCCAGGATCATGCCCTTGGTCGGGCTGACATCGCCCACATCACGGCCCCAGGCCACGGTGACGTGGCGATCTTCTGGCAGAATGCCATTGGTCGGATCGCAATCGATCCAGCCGAACATCGGGTCATAGACCTGGACCCACGCATGCGACGCATCGGCGCCGATCAGCCGCTGCTGGCCAGGCGGCGGCTTGGTTTCCAGATAGCCGCTGATGTAGCGCGCCGCCAAGCCGACCGAGCGCAGGCCTGCCACCATGAGATGGGCAAAGTCCTGGCACACGCCGCGCCGCTGCGCCAACACAGTTGCCACCGGCGTATCGACATCGGTGGCCGCGGCGTCGTAGACGAAATCGCGGTGGATGCGCGCCGTCAGATCGGCGGCGGCATCCAGCAGCGGGCGGCCCGACAGAAAACTCGGTCGCGCCAATTCAGCGAAGGCATCGCCGACCGGTACCTTCGGCGAGGCGAAGCGGAATTCGACCACTTCGCGCAACGCTTCTTGCGGCAGACGTTCGCACAGCGCTTCGGCGGCGCGCTCCCACGGCGGGGACATCGTGTGGTCGCGCAGCGGTGGCGCGACGGTCTCGACTTCGCTCGTTCCCGCGATGATCAGCTTGAAGTGCGGTTCTTGCACCGTCGCGTGGACGACGGAGTTGCCATACCAATCGGTGGTGGCATGGCGCACCGCGGCAAGTGGGAACAGCTCAAGGTGATGCGACAGCACGCGCTGCGTCGCCGTCGCGCGCGGGGCCAAGTGCAGCACATTATGGCTGATCGCCACCGGCTCGCTGTAATGGTATTCGGTGCGATGTTTGACCCGGTAACGCATTCAACCTCCCCGCAGGCTACGGCTGGCCGCGGCGTGGCTGAAGTAGTGACTGGCTAAGGCATCCGAGAGCACGCCCAGATCCGAGGCCAGATGATCGAGGACATGTTGCAATTCCGAGCGCCGGCCGCTTTCGTCGCGCCGGCACACGCTCGCCGGATCGAGCAGCCGCATCCAGGTCTGCGCACCGATCGCCAAACGCTCAGGCTGGCTCGGCAAAGCCGATTCGACATCGCGCGGCAGATTCGTCACGTGTTCCACCGCAACCTGGAGCTGGAAGGCGACCGAACGCGGATTGGTGGCGTCGGTGAGCAGCAGATCGAGGACCGCCGGCGCCTGCAGCACCGTGAGGTACCGTGAGCGATAGGTGAGTGCACTATCGGCAACTTCGAGCACAGCGTCCAGGTCGGCGTCATGAGCATGGTCGGCGAGGGTACCACGCAGCAGATCGATCACCAGCATGGCACGCTCCAACCGTCGACCGAGGTCGAGGAAACGCCACGCTGGACCGCGCGTGGTATTCTCCGAACCCATGCCAGCAATCGCCGCCGTCGCCGCCACCACGCGATCGAGCACCGCCACCGCATCGGTAGGGTCGATGGTTGCTGGCAGATCTCCGTGCAAGGCCACCACCACGCGCCAAAGGTCGTTGCTGATGCGGTCGCGCACCGCGAACGCTGATTCCTGCAAGCGATCGAGCACCGCCGCGAGCGAGGTCTCCAGTTCGGTATCGCAGATCATGCGCGCGAACAAGGCGCCATCGGCCTCGGTGTCAGCAGGAATGATTCCGAACTGATGCAAGGCATCGACGAGGACACCCAGCTGCCGGGTAGTCTGTGCATCGTTGGCTTCAAGATGGCGAATCCATACGCCGCGCAGCACCCGCGCGGTTGATTCCACCCGTTCGGCGTAGCGTCCTAGCCAAAACAAATTGTCCGCCACGCGACTGGGCAGATCGATGCCACCACGCCGCAGCACCAACGGCTTGGCCGCCGAGGGCAGCAGTGACACTTCTTCGACCGGGCCATCCGCGAGCACCCAACAATCTTTGCTGCCGCCGCCGCGCTGCATCGACACCACCGCGTGGTCCAACTGCTCGGCAACGCGACACAGTCCGCCCGGCATCATGCGCCAGCGTTGACCATCGCTGACGCAGAACGCGCGCAGCGCCACCGTGCGCGGCACCAGCTGGCCGTTTTCCCACGTCGGCGCAGTCGCCAGAGGCAGATGGCGCTGGGCCAGCCATACCTGACCCAGCGCCCGCACGCGATCACGCAGGGCTGATCGTCCGGCTGCACCAAGGGAACGGGTGAAAATCGGGGCACCACCGCCGATGGGCCGCACGACCAAATCATCGCCAGCATCGAGGCGATCCACAATCGCTTCCGCGCCACACCAACTTTCAGCCGAGGGCAGCCGGAGGTCTTCGCCGAGCAGATGCCGACTGAGAGCCGCCATCTGCGGCAGCAGCGCGCCATTTTCGCCCAAACCGCTGCCAAGCGCATTGACCACCGCGACCGTGCCCGCGCGCACCGCGCGCACCATCCCCGGCACCCCAAGCAGCGAATCGCTGCGCAGCTCCAAGGGATCACAGGCATCATCGTCCAGTCGGCGCAGGATCACATCGATCGGCGTCAACCCGGTCAGCGTCTTCAGGTGCACGCGATCATCACGCACCGTGAGATCCGCGCCTTCAGCCAAACTGATGCCGAGATAGCGCGCCAAATACGCGTGCTCGAAATACGTCGCACTGCGCGGCCCTGGCGTCAGCAGCGCGACGCGGGGATTATCGCGATGCCCCGGTGCCAAACCGGACAGCACGTGGCGCAGGGCGAGGAAATAGCCCGCCAACCGTTCGACCCCTAAGCGCAGGAAGGGCCCCGCCAAACTGCGCGACAGCACCACGCGATTCTCGAGACAATACCCAGAACCCGATGGCACCTGCGTGCGATCCGCCAGGACCAGCCAGCGTCCTTGTGCATCGCGCACCAAATCCGCCGCGTAGATGTGCAGATGCTGTCCGCCGGCCGGCGTGACGCCGTGCAAGGGACGCAGATAGCCCGGATGCGCGAACACCGCCGCCGGCGGCAGAATACCCTCGGTCAGCAGACGGTGAGGGCCGTAGCAATCGGCCAAGGTCGCATTGAGCAGGCGCGCGCGCTGTTCCAAACCCAGCGCCAACTCGCGCCACTCCGCCGCCGGAACGACGAACGGCACCGGGTCCAAGCGCCATGGCCGCACATGCTCATCGCCATCGCCGTAATGATTATAGGTGACGCCATTATCACGCAGCAAGCGCACC
>CAYQAQ010000404.1:0-3203 GCA_964415495.1 uncultured candidatus Brocadiaceae bacterium
CTTTGGCCATGGGGAGCACTCCTGCGGGCCGGGACGGTAGCTTGATTGCCTCCGTCCGGAAGTCCTATCCATTGCCACGGTCCGGGAGTCCGGAAGTCCGGAAGTCTTTTATGCGGAGTCGGTAGCCGTTGCGGGGGACGACTTCAGGCATACACCAAACCTTGATCCATGCTGAATGCGCTCTTCCCACAAGACCTCCGGACTCCCGGACTTCCGGACTCCCGGACCGTGGCAATGCCCCCATGCGCCTAACTCTCTTCCGTCATGCTCCCGCCGTGGACCGCGCCGACTGGCATGGGCCCGATGCAGATCGGCCGTTGACGCGCAGCGGTGCGCGGCGGGCCCAGCGCGTGTGCGCGGCGGTGCGGTCGGTGATCCGCGCCGAGGCGGTATTGACCTCGCCGTGGTCGCGCGCGCGAGCGACGGCCGAAATCGCTGCCGATGCGTGGCACCTGCCCTTGCATGAAGGACCCTGGTTGGCGGGCGAGGCGCTGGATTTCGCCGCGGTGTACGTCGGCTTGGCCTCGGGCCGTCCCGTCGTGTTAATCGGGCATGAGCCCGGACTGGGTGAACTTGCCGGCGCTTTGCTCGGTACTGCGCCGCTGCCCTTGGCCAAGGCCGGACTCATTTTTCTGCGCGGAGAGCCGGTTCCCGGCGGCATGACCCTGCGCGGACTGCTTACGCCCAAGCTGGCCGTGTCGTTGGCGCGGGTCTGAATATATCGGTTCCTGGCCGCGCTTCGCGCGCGTCGCCCCATAGGCTGCCGTGCTTGCGGAAGCGCTCGACCTGCCACGGCCACAGCCGGACTTTGCGCGACACGGCAGCTGCGACGGCAGCGACTTCGCTCCAATGCCCGCAGCCGCAGGCACCGACGAGATGCGTTCCGCGCAGGACGATGGTGCGGCGTTCGTCGCCGGTCTGCCAGCGCAGCGCTTGATCGATTTCGCTGCCGTGCACTTCGCCCACCGACCAGCACCCGATGCCACCGAGATCGAGGGCGACATCCATGCCCGGATCCTCGAAGCGGGCCTCTTCATCGAGCAAGGTCGCCACGGCAACCGAGACGGCGCGTTGAATGGCTTCCGCCCCGCCCATGAGCAGGCCGCCGAATCGCGCGCATTCGCCGAGGGCAAGAATGCGTGGATCATCGGTGACCATGTGTTCATCGACGCGAATGCCACCATCGAAACTGCGGCGCAAACCGCAGGCCGTCGCGAGTTCATCCCGTGGTCGCACCCCGCACACCAACAGCACCAGATCGGCAGCGATTTCTGCACCACCCGATAGGGCCACCGTCAGACCGTCCGCACCGCGCGTGATCGCCAACGCTTGGCGTCCCGGATAGCGCGCCACGCCGGCCTGTCCCAGCGCCGCATCCAAGCCGTCGGCGGTCGGTCGATCGAGATGGCGCAAACACCACGACGACGCCACTTCCGCCAAGCTGACGGTGAAGCCATTCCCCGCCAGGCGATGCGCCGTGGCGACGCCGATTGGTCCACCGCCGATGATGGCGACCCGTCGCCTGCGCCGCAGCGCCGCGCGCGCGACCACCGCATCATCGACGCTGCGCAAGGTCAGCACGCCGGGGAGATCGCGTCCCGGCACATCCGGCAACCACGGCAAGGCGCCAGTGGTCAACACCAAGTGGTCGTAAGGAATGCGGCGACCGGCGGCGGTGCGCACCTCGCGCCGCGCGCGGTCGATGGCGACTACGGCATCGTCGAGCACCGCTTCGATGCCGCGGGTTGTGTACCAAGTGGTGTCAGCGGCAGCCACCGGTGCGCCGGCGACCGCTTCAGGCAACTGCCGACGATCAAAACCGCCCAGGCTCTCTTCGCCGAGCAGGGCCACCCGTTGCACGCCGGCCACGCGTTGAATCAACGCTTCGGCAAGGCGGTGGCCAGCAAGGCCGGAGCCGATGATCACGGTGGTGGTCACAAGCATGGCCAAGCGCGCACCATGCCAGCAGAAAAACCCTGTGCGGGTAGCGGAATTAGTACACGAAGCAGCACTTTTGGTAGGGGTGTGCACGCCCGCGCAGCGTTCCCTGCGCGGCTGCTCAGGGATTGATCACTGCGGTATTGGTCCTCGGTCCTGGGTCCTCGGTCCTAGGTCTGGTATGCTCGGGGACTCCACGTTTGGGATGGCATTATTGCTCCCTGAATCAACGCCGACCTGGTTCGCGTCGTTGCACAAAGGGACTCAAGACCCAGGACCTTGGACCTATACCAGACGATCCACCCATCGATGGCCGCAGGTCGCGCAGTACCAATGCGTACGCCGCAACCGCTTCCACAGCCAGGGCAAAACCGGAATCAACACCAGGGCGAAGACGATGGCGATGGGCAACAAAAACGGCAACGCGAACCAGATGCCCAAGGGCTGATAGGTGCTGATGTCCTCGTGAGCGCATTGCGGGCAGCGCGGGTCGTCCTCGTCGCGCTCACGCGATTCCGCCAAGCGGCGGCGCTGCTCGAGCAGGACGATGGCCTGTTCGCGTTGCTCGAAGAGGACCTCGACGCGGACGGTGCCGCTGGCAGTCAGGATCGGGCCACCCGCACTGGCGGCGTTGCCATCTTCCAG
The DNA here is from genome assembly GCA_964415495.1 of uncultured candidatus Brocadiaceae bacterium. Classification (GTDB taxonomy): domain Bacteria; phylum Planctomycetota; class UBA11346; order UBA11346; family UBA11346; genus CAYQAQ01. The sequence goes on from CAYQAQ010000404.1 coordinate 2,584, forward strand.
GGTGGCAAAGACGCCCTGCCGTTCGAGAAAGACCTTGTCCATCTCGGCGCGGGTCACGTCCGCATAGGTACGCAGCAGAACGCGGCGGTTCGCCATGCGATGAATACTAGCACGGCATGCGGCCGGGGACAGCGGTGGTTGTGACGGCATTCGGCAACGGTAGCACCTGCACATGGATTTTCTGGTGCGATTCCGGTCTTCACGAACGGTCACCATCGGACGCTGGGTGGTGATTGCCGCCGCGCCGATCGTGGCTCCGTTCTTGGCCGGCACGATCGCCTCACCCGAGCAAGCGCGGGCAGTCGGCCTAGCCGCGGCCTGCGTCATCTTGTGGTTGGCGCAATTGGTCCCGGTTTTCGTGCCGACCATTCTGTTACTGGCCTTGGCCCCGATCTTGCTCGACGACAGCGTCACGGCAGCGCGCGTGCTGGGCTGGGCGGTCGATCCGGTGCTGGCGCTGTTCTTCGGCGGCTTGGCTTTGGGCGCAGCGGCTGAGCGCCACGGCGTGGCCGAGGCCATGGCGCGCCGCGTTATCGGCTGGTCCGGCGGTGATCGCGCGCGTTTAGTGACCTTGGCCATGGGCCTGACCGCGCTGTTGTCGATGTGGCTGTCCAACACCG
>CAYQAQ010000405.1:0-3183 GCA_964415495.1 uncultured candidatus Brocadiaceae bacterium
TGATGAGTTCGCTGCTGCCAGCCGCCGTGGCCGCACCGCGCAAATGGCCATCCGGATCAACGCGGACTCCGGGCGGGCCACCGGTGCCAGCCCACGTAAAAGGCGCAGTGCCGCCTTCCAAGCGCAGGGGGCGATTGAGCAGCTTCCCTTGTTCCACCGTGATGCGTTCTTCTTCGGCGATCACCGGAGGTGGGTTCACGGGCAGGATAACGCTGACGTCGCGGCTGCGTCCGTCCTCTGCCACAATGCGCACGGGTATGGTCAGATCACCAGCAGCTTCCGGAGCGCCTTCGACATGTCCGGCCGGGGTGATGACCAATCCTGCGGTCGGCGCGGGATGTTCCCAGCGATAGCGTTGCGCAGGCCCGCGCACACCGAGCCGATGTTCGTAGGGAGCCCAGGCGGTGGCGGGCGGCAAGCGACTGGGATCGGGAGCAAACGCATCGCTGACGATCAGCTCCAGCGTGCGTTCCGCGTGATGGGTCGCATCAGCGGCACGGATGTGCAGCGGGAACGTGCCGGCTTGGCGCGGCGTGCCGGTGATGTCACCGCGCTCACTGACGCTGAGCCCATCAGGCAGGCCGGTAACGTGCCAGTGCGGATCACGCAAGCCTTCGGCGCTCAGCGTGGCACGGTACGAAAAATGGATGAGCGCCTCATCAAGCATCGCAGTCGTGATCGCAGGTGGCGGCAGCACGACCAAGGTCACTTCGCCTCGCGCGCTGCCTTCGGCGCTATCGGTCACGGTAATGGTGAGACGATGGTGACCGCGCGTCTTCACCGCCGGTGTACCGGACAGCGCACCGTCTGCGGCAGCCGCGAGCGAGTCGGGCAATTTCTCGACCGTGAATCGGTACGGCGGAGTTCCACCACGCGCCACCACCTGACCGGTATACGCTTCGCCTTCACGCGCTTCGGAGAGGGCGGTGAGGTCGACGCGCAAACGGCGGGCTTCCTCTTCGCGCTTACGCCGCAGCTCGTCTTGCTGCACCAGAAAAGCGCGCCGCAGCTCGTCGCGGGTCTGAATATAGTCCGATTCTTCGGGTCGCAGCACCAAGGCGCGCTCTGCCGAGTGGATGGCATCTTCCAGACGGCCCTGTTTCCAGCGCGCCAGCGCCAAGTTGTGCCACGCATCCGCAGCCAGGGCGGTGCCAGTGTGAGCCGTCGCAGATGCGAGGTGTTCGGCAGCGCGCTCGGCGTCGTTCTCCAACAGCAAGGTGCCGAGATTAAAACGAGCGGCGGCGAAGTCGGGATGTTCCAGCACCAACGCTTCTAACGCAGCGCGGGCAGCGACGGGATCGCTTTCGACGAGGCGCGACGCTTCCGCCAAGCGCGACCACGGCGCTTGCGCGGCGCTGAGGGCGCCCGAGATCAATACGGCGATGAACCAACGCATCAGGTTAACCTCCGGCGACGAGCGGTGGGCAGCAAGAAACCAGTGGTCAGCAGCACCATGGCGGGAATCAGCGCCCAGCGGTAGCGTTCGCTCTGCACGATCTGCCGGCGTTCTTCCCACGGGGCGCGGTGCAGATGGTTGAGCAGATGATCGGCCAAGGCCAATACATCCTCGGGTCCGGTGGTCGCTGACACCATGATCGCGCCGGTGGTGCGCGCCAAGGTTTCGAGCGAGGTCGATTCAGCGGGTACGGTGATGCGACGGCCATCGACGGTGATCGTCGCCGTGCGTTCGCGGTCGCCGATGAAGAGACCATAGACGGGAATGCCCGCGCTGGCGGCGTGTGCCGCCGCACTGGCGACGGCGTCCTGCTCGGGATCAGCACCATCGCTGATCACCAGGATCGCTTGGCCACGGCCGCCTTCACGTCCGAGCAGATCGACGCCAGTACGCACCGCACGACCGATGGCGGTGCCCTGCAGGCCCGCGCGGGCCGGGAACAGCTCAGGCGTGCAATCTTCGAGCATGCGCGCCAAGGCCAGATGATCGCCCGTCAGCGGACAACGCACGGTAGCGATGCCGGCGAAGGGCAGCAGCGCCAGCCGCGCATCACCGAGTTCGCGGAGCAGATCGAGGGCCTTGTCGCGCGCAGCGCGCGACCGATCGGGGAATAAATCATCGGCCAGCATCGACCGGCTGCAGTCGATAGCGACGACGATGTCGATGCCTTGCACTTGGCGTTCTTGTTCGTCGCCGCCCCAGCGTGGACCGGCTAGCGCCACGATGAGTGCGGCCAGCCCGCCCCACAGAAAGAGTTGGCGCAGACGCATCAGCAGCGGTGATCCATGCTGCAACCCAGTGATACCGACGCCGGCGCTGCGCTGACGGCGACGGATGCGCTGACGCCACCACATCTGAACCAGCAGGGCGGCTAGCCATGCGCTGCCCAACAGCACCAGCAGGAGTGGATATGCAAAGCTCATGCGCCCCTCCAGCGGGGTTCGAGCACCACGGCGAAGCCGGACAAGGCGAGTGCCGCCACCAGCCAGGGCAAGAAGCGGTCGGCATAATCATCGCGTTGCCGAACCTGATGCACCGTGGGTTCGAGTTCGTCGATGCGTTGGAAGACTTCACGCAGACCTCGTTCGTTGTTGGCCATCAAGGCGACCCCGCCGCTGGTGCGGGCGATTTCTTCCAGCCGCGCTTGATCCGGCAGCAGGTGCTGGCGCAGCCGCGTCCGCTGCACGCGACCGAACATATCGCGCTGGGTCATGGTGCCCTGCGGATCGCCGACGCCGATGCAATGCACGCGCACCTTCTTGGCCGCCGCATGACGCGCGGCTAAGACCGGATCTTCCCAGCCCGGCAGCTCGACGGAATCTTTGCCGTCGGTAATGACGACGATGGCTTTGCCCTGACTATTTTCGTCTTCCAGCCAGCGCAGCGCATAGCCCATGCCGAGGCCAATATTGGTGCCGTCGCCGAGCAGACCTTGTTCGCCCTGAGCGCGTCCGCTTTGGTTCCACAGTTGTCGCTGCAGCTGTTCCGTACGGGTAAGAAATTCCCGTACGCTGGTGTGGTCGAAGGTCAGCGGACACGAAGTAATGGCGCGATTGCCGAAAAACACCAAGCCGATGCGGTCGCCCGTGCGTCCGGCGATGAAGCGATCGGCGGCTTCCATGACCGCGGCCAAGCGATCGCGCGATTCATTATCGGCGCTAATCATGTCATCGACACGCATGCTCAAGCTGAGATCGATAACCAGCATCAGGTCGCGGCCGGCTTGG
>CAYQAQ010000406.1:0-3176 GCA_964415495.1 uncultured candidatus Brocadiaceae bacterium
GCCGCTATCAGTCCGTGCCCTTGCTGGATCAGGCGGCGCTGGTGGCCTGCATGGCGTATGTGGATCTCAATCCGATTCGAGCGCAGCTCGCGGATCGTCCCGAGCGCAGTCGGCAGACGGGCGTGCGGACGCGGATCGTGGCGCGGCAGGCGTTTCGGGCGAACGGGCGTCTGCGGGTCGCGGGCGACGGGCAGAAGGCCGCGCAGGTGGCATCGGCGGGCGGGCTGCGGACGCAGCCGCGACATGCAGAAGATGGGTTGTGGCTAGCGCCGGTAGCGCAGTGCGTGGCAGGACCTCCGGATGCGCCGTCGGCGACGCCGCTGACGCTCGATGAGTATCTCATCCTAGTCGATGCGACCGGTCGCCTGCTGCGCGATGGCAAGCGCGGGCGCATTCCACCGGGCCTGCTGCCGATTCTGGCGCGCCTGGATATTCAGCTCGACGCCTGGCTCGCGACTATGCAGGGCTGGCGGGAATTCCTCGGTCGCGTGGTCGGCGGAGCGGCAGCGCGCCTCGCCGCTGCGGCACGGGCGGGACAGCGGTGGCTGCAGAATCGGTGCGCGTTGTTCGCGACTCCTACAACGAATACATCGGCGGCTTAGGTGTCTTGTTTTCTGATGGTGCTGATGGTGCTGATGGCGCGGAGCAGCACTCGTTGGGGCACTGCACACGCGGTGCGGTGAGGAGCCACTGCCGTTGCCATCAGATGATATTTCGACTCCGCTCCTCGACGGTGAAACCGGCTTCGCGCAGGGTGGCGGTCACTTCGGTCGTGTCGACGTGGTCGAGTTCGCAGCGGATGATGGTGCCTTTGGCGTAAGCGAGGCAGGTCAGGCGGTGCAGGCGCTCATAGCGCACCGCGGTGGGGTCGGGGAATTGGCCGTATTCGTGCTGGGTGGCTACGATGACCGTCGTGCAACCGTGGGTGCGGGTTTCGCCAGCGAAAGTGCTCAGGTCCTTACATCGGATGTCCGGTAGTGGCGTTTGCATGCGTCTCGGTATCATTCCCGGCTTGAGCACGCAACCACGGAGCCAACGAGCCTCGCAAGTGCAAGCGGTCGCGGCCGCGGCGGAGAAAGTCGCCGGGTGTCGGCGGCTGCTGGTATTGGCAGGAGCCGGACTCAGCGCCGATGCTGGGGTGCCGACCTTTCGCGGTGAAGGCGGTATCTGGCAGCGGTATAGCGCCGAACAGCTCGCCAGCGCTGATGGCTTCACTGATCATCCCGAGGTGGTGTGGGAGTGGTACCGCGAGCGCCGCCTGCAAGTGGCGAGTTCGTATCCGCATGCCGGGCAACGCGCGGTGGCGCTGCTGCAGAAACATGGGCCGGGCAAAGTTCTGGTCGCGACCACGAACGAAGATGATCTGCTTGAGCGCGCTGGAGTCCAACCGGTGCTGCATCTCCATGGGTCCTTGTTCGACACCATCTGCGCCGCGAACTGCGGCTGGCGCACGCGTGACGATCACGACAACGGCTGCAGTCTGATGCCGTGTCCACGCTGTGGCGCGCCGGTGCGCCCGGGCTCGGTGTGGTTCGGCGAGGCGCTGCCGCGTGGGCCGCTGGAGACCATTGCACAATTTGATCCCGATGGCTGCCTGCTGGTCGGCAGTTCGTGTCTGGTGCAACCAGCAGCGGAGATTCCGCCCGAGATGGCGGTGGCTGGATTACCGGTGATCGAGATCAACGCAGAAGAAACGCCCTTCTCACGCATCGCCACCTTCGCGCTGCGTGGTCCTGCCTGCGACGTGTTGCCGATGATCGTGGATCTGCTGACGTCGGATACCGTACGCACGCAGGTGCGCAAGCAAACGTGAGCGTGGCGGCAAACGCGGGCCGCACCGCCGCCTGCGATCCCGTGCTGATGGTTCAACGCTTCGCGCGTTTGCTGCCGCCGCCGGGATCGTCGGTGGTGATCGCGGTATCGGGTGGCGCGGACAGCGTCGCGCTGTGGGCGCTGATGGCCCGGCTTGGGCACTGGCCCCTGACGATCTGGCATCTCGATCACGGTTTGCGCGCGGACAGTGCTGCCGATGCCACGTTCGTGCGCTCGCTCGCCGAATGCCTCGGTGGCACCGTGGTGGTTGAGCAGGTGGATCTGTCACCGCTGTCGTTCGGCATCGAAGCGGCGGGCCGTCGTCGACGCTATGATGGGTTGCTGGCTTGCGCGCACCGAGTGGGCGCAAGCGTGGTGCTCACGGCGCATCACCGCGATGACCAGGCGGAGACGGTGTTATTCAATGCGCTGCGCGGTGCGGGCCCAATTGGGCTGATGGGCATTGCGCGTCGTCGGCGCCTCGATGCCGACGTTGCGGTGGTGCGGCCGCTGTTGGAATGCGGTCGCGCAGATTTGCGCGCCTGGTTACAAGCCGAGGGCATTCCGTGGCGCGAAGATCCCAGCAATCGCGATGAACGTTTCGCGCGCAATCGTATTCGTCAGCGTCTGTTGCCGGCCATGGATGCGCTGGTCGGGACGGGCAAGGCCGCGCGCGCGTGGGCCGCGGTGGCAACGCGTGTACGGCAGCGGACGCGCGCACAGCGCGCAGCAGCGCGTGCGTGTTGGCACTCGGTGCGCTACGATCGTGGCGTTGACCTCGCAGCGGTGATGGTGCAGCCGGAAGCAGTGCGCTGGTTTATCTGGCGGCGATTAATCAAAGAAGTCGGCGGTCCGTTAGAGCGACCACATCTGCAGGCGCTGGATGCCTTGGCCCACGGCCTACCGGGGCGACGTCTGCACCTGGGAGCGACGGTGTTTTTGCGGCGGGCGCAGCACCTTACCTGGGAAGCGGCGGAGGGGGTAGAGCCTTTTCCCGCCATACCGATTTCAGATGCGGGAACTTGGGCAGTGGCCACTGGCGTTCTGACCCTGCAGACGTTGCCACCACCAGTCGATTGCCACGTTTCACCCGAACAGGCCTGGATTGCCGCATCCGCTGTCGTGCGGCCACTCACCTTGCGTCCACCACAAGCGGGCGAGCGCTGGCAACCGCTGGGCTGTGCCGGTACGCGACCGGTAACGACATCGCTGGCAGAGCACGGTGTACCCACACGCGCCCGCGCGGCGCAGCCGGTGTTGGCTGATTCCCTGGGCATCTTGTGGATTCCCGGCGTGGGTCTGGCCGAACGTTCGCGCGTCGACTCCGGGTGTTTAGAGGCCTTGTATGGTGTCTGGCGACCTGC
>CAYQAQ010000407.1:0-3173 GCA_964415495.1 uncultured candidatus Brocadiaceae bacterium
CCTCGAACAGGTGAGGCGAAGAGGTTAGGGCCTCGCTGCCCACGTCAAGGTGGCTCCTGGCTGGGCTTGGCGAGGGAGCGGTACCCGCCGTTGTGGGCCTACTCGTGTGCATAAAGGGTATCAACGACCCTGGTTGTGGGCCATATGCCTCTAGCATGCCAAGCATGCACACCGCCCGTTTGTCCTTCACCGCCGCCCTTTTCCTGACGATGACCCTGGTCGCAGCCGAGCGTCCGCAGGTCAAGAGTGAGCAGGCGTTTGGCGATCTCAGTTTCACCAAGCCGCTGGCCGTGGTCTGGCTGCCGGGGCCGGGCGAGCGGCGCCTGGTGGTCGAACAGGCCGGCGCGGTGCGCCTGGTCGCGGGGGCGGCGCCCGTCGACAAGCCCTTGGTCCTCGACTGGCGCGGGGTGGTGCGGACCAAGCACAACGAAGAGGGGCTGTTGCACCTCGCCCTGCATCCGAACTTTGCCCAGAACGGCCGCTTGTTCGTCTGGCGCTGCATGGGCGAGCCCAACCGCCAGGAGCTGGTCGAACTGCGCATGGCGGGCAAGGGCGCGACCATCGAAGCGGCCTCGGCCAAGGTGATCATCGCGGTCGACAGTCCGGCTGACAATCACAACGGTGGCACCATCGCTTTCGGCGCCGATGGCATGCTCTACCTCAGCGGCGGCGATGGCGGACGCGGCGGCGATCCGTGGAATCATGGCCAGCGCCTGGATGTGCTGCACGGCAAGGTTCTGCGCCTGGATGTCGACCAGCGGGGCAGGCCGTATGCGATCCCGCGCGACAATCCCTTCGTCGGCCGCGCGGGCGTGCGCGGTGAGATCTGGGCCTATGGCCTGCGCAATGTCTGGCGCATGAGCTTCGATCGCACGACCGGCCTGCTGTGGGCCGGCGATGTCGGACAGAACACCGTTGAGGAGGTCTCGGTGATCGAGAAGGGCGGCAACCACGGCTGGAACATCAAGGAGGGCTTCCGCGACTTCAAGCCGCGCGCTGCCGATGGTCCACTGGTCGCGCCGGTGCACGAGTACGATCGCAAGCTCGGCATCTCCATCACCGGTGGGTACGTCTATCGCGGCAGCGCGATCCCGGCCCTGGTTGGCTGGTATGTCTATGGTGACTTCCAGACCGGACGCGTGTGGGCCTTACGCCAGCACGACGATAGCCGTGTCGAGAACATCGAATTGTTCCATGACCCACGTCATAACATCAGCAGTTTCGCCGAAGATTTGAACGGTGAATTGTATTACACCGCGTTCAACGGTCGCATTTACCGTTTGGTGGACGCGTCGCGATAATCCGCTTCGAGTGCCAACAACCGGCGCTTGAGCGTCAAGCCCGGCGTGAAGCCGCCCAGACCAGTGCTGGCGACGACGCGGTGACACGGCACCAACATCGGGGTCGGATTGCGGCGCATCGCCAAGCCCACTGCACGTGCTGCCCGTGGTCGCCCCACTACGGCGGCTAAGTCGCCATACGACACCGTGTGTCCCGCCGGCACGGTGCGTAGGGCGGTCAGGACCTCTGCCAGAAAGGGCGGCAGGTGCCGATGATCATGGGGTGTGCGAAAGCGCTTGCAGCTGCCGGCCACAAACGCCACCAACTCTTCGCCAAAGCGCGCATGAAACGCGGTGTGCTCGGCGACGATACGCACTCCCGCCGTGCGCCAAGGACGCAGCGATTCGCCACTCGCTTCGCCGGGAAAGGCGACGGCGGCGATGCCCTCGGTGCTGGTGTGGACGGTCAAAGCACCGATGCCGGGCAAGTCGCAGCGACTACGATGCAGGATCATGTGAGGCCATCCAGATGGGTGGTGTCATTGAGCGTCACGATGCGGCCGGACGGAATGTCCGGATCAGCATTGGGATTGGCGAAGGGCAGGATGCGATTGATGCCGGCATTGTCTTGGGCGAATTTCCAGATGTGTCCGAGCGGCATGCCCAACAGATGCGCCAGATAGGCATTGATGGTGCCACCATGGGAAACGATCAGCACCCGTTCACCCGGATGTTGGCGAACCAATTCGGTGACGGCGGGAGCGACGCGCTCGGTCAGGTCGCGGTAGCTTTCGCCGCCGCCGCGGCGGAAATGCGGATCACGCCGCTGGCTCCACTGTCCCCATTCGTCGCCGTGACGTTGCGCAATTTCCGGTCCGGTCAGTCCCGACCAGACACCGATGTCGATCTCACGCAGACGCGGGTCGGTTTCGACCAGGAGTTCGACCGCCGTGCCGATGATGCAGGCGGTGTCCAATGCACGGCTGAGGTCGCTGCTGTAGAGGGCCGTGAAGCGTTGGCCACGCAGGCGCATGGCAACCGCTTCGGCCTGGCGCAGACCGCGAGGCGTGAGCGGAAAATCAGCCTGCCCTTGCAAGCGGCCCTCAGCATTGCCGGCGCTTTCTCCGTGTCGAATCAGCCACAACTCGGTACTGGCCAAGCGTTCGTCGGTGGGGATGGCATGATCTTCCGACAAACCAGTCATGAGCCCAACCCTTGCGGGTTGGGCTCATGACGCAAGCGCTGACGAGGAGTGCCGAGGTATTATTCGACCGTCAACCCATTCAACCACGTTTCGAGTTCCGTGCGCTTGGTCACCAATTCGGCGCGCAAGGTGTCGGCTTCGGTGCGCAGCTGGTCGAGCCGGGTTTCCTGCTCGTTGAGCTTGGTCAGCAGGCGCTGGTAATATTGGGTATTGCGCTCCACGGCCCGCATGTTTTCGCGCATGCGCTGTTGTTCCGTGGTGATCGCGTTGACCTCACGCTCGCGTTCCTGGATGGTGCGCTCGATGGCGACCTGGGCTTGCTTGAGCTGGGCGGCGCGCGCCAAGGCCTCGCGGACCTTGGCCGGCAAGGCACCGGTGCGCTGGTACGACAGCAGCGCATCGGCGTTCCAGTTGACGATATGGTGCGCTTCCCAATCGACGTGGGCTTCGGTCACGCTCAACGTGGTCGATTGACCGGCCGCGACCGACTGGCGGAAGCGGTGCAGCGATTCGGTGGTTTCCAGCGGCTTCGGCGTCTCGACCAGATTCCAGCCGGAGCGCAAGGGATGTTCGACGATCAGGGTGCGTGTCGCGTCGGCGCGGTTATCGATGACGTACTCCTGCTTGGCGATGTGGCGGCGTTGGATTGACAACACACCGCTGACCAGTTTTCCGCCCAAGATCGTCGC
>CAYQAQ010000408.1:0-3155 GCA_964415495.1 uncultured candidatus Brocadiaceae bacterium
GCGCGCATGATGAAGGACGCTTCCAAGGTGTCGCCCGCCGCCTGCTTCGCCGCGAGGGCAGCGAGATCGGGATGATACAGCCCGCCTTCCGAGCAGATGCGATCGGTCAGCAGGTGCAGTTGATCGCGGATCGCCGCGACCGCGATCGGCTCACTGGTCGCCTCACCGTGACCCCCTTGGAAAGCACCGCTGCGCAGCGCTTCGAGCAGACGCTCGGCTTCGGCGATGGCGCGTTCACCGCCGCGAATGGCGACATAAGCCATGTCAGGACTCCCAGGTCAGGGTGGTGGTGCGCGGTAGGGCGGCGATCGTCTGTGCATCGGCGAGGACGACATCGACACCGAGCGGATAATCGATCCACGCCGCACGCCGCTGCAGCCAGTCCGCATGCAAGCCGCTGATACTCAGCGTGCGCTGATCGGGAATACCCGGCCCGCTGGCGCGCAGCGTTAAGGGTCCGGCACCGAGCTGATCGACGATGATGATCAGGGTCGCGCCCAATTCCGGCTCTTCCAAGGTGCCGGTCTGCGGCCGCGGTAGATCAGCCGGCGCACGACGGCCATCAAGCACGACGAACGCGGCCTGCGCCGGATCCGTCGAGACCGCAGCGAGCAACCCGAGGTCCTGCGCACTGAGCTGCGCATGCGGGTCGGCCAGGGTCGAGCCGCCATCACACAGGCTGGCCAGCACGGCTACCGCCGCATGCACGCCCGTCAGCGCCGGATCGAGGCGTTGCACGCGTCCCGGATACGAAAGCGCATCAAGCAAGTGGCGATAGCACTGCTGTTGCACCGAAGAAGTCCACGCGCCAGCAAGCGTAATCATGCGTTCTCCGTATCGTCGTCTTGACCGAGTTCAGCGAAATCGACGCGCGTGTTGTCCCGCGCTTGCGCCCGCGCGGCTTCGCGGCGCGCGCGGTGCTCAGCCCCGGCCGCGCACAGCTCGACCACCGTTTCCCAACCGGCGAGCTTGCCGCGCCACACGGCGTCGCAGATCGCCGCAGCCGTGACGAGGTCCTCGCGATCGCTGAGCAGGGCGGCTCCGCCCGCATGCTCGCGGCCATCATCGTCAACGACGGAGACGGCGGCGGTGGCGAGGGGGACTTCGCCGAGATGAAACGGCTCGCCGAACACCGCGTCCTGCATCGCCAGCAAGGCCAGCCCGGAACGTGGCACGCTCAAGGGCTGCACGCGGTAGCGCGTGGCGAGGCCATCGGCGACCGCGATGACCTGCTCCGGCGGCGCCGCGGCCAGATCGGCATTGATGTCAACGGCGTTATCTGTGGTCATGGCGTCGGTCCTTGCGGATGATCGATGGCGAGTTGCAACCGGTCGGCGCGCATGCGCGCGAGCGAATGTTCGATCGGCACCCCCGCGGCATCGATATTGACGGCGCTGATGCGCAAAATCGGCGTGGTGCGCGGAATCAGCAACAGGCTGGCGTCGTCGTCGGTCGGTGCCTGGGCGGAAATCAGCGTGCGATGCCGCTGCGGCTGGATGCCATAGAGATCCTCCAGGCAGGTATGCAGCGAGCTGCCGTCGTAGGCGATCAGTAAATCAGCGAAGCGCGGCATCGGCAGCGCATGCGTGATCACGCCCATCGGCCGGCCGTCGACGATGCGCAATGTGTCGATGGCGACGACATCGCTGTCAGGATCGATCTGCAAAGCGCGCGCGGTTTCACGCGACACCGGCACGACCACCCGCCGCAGCAGGCGGCTGTCCGAGGTCTTGCCCTGCGCGAGCAAATTCTCGGTGAAGCGCGTGCGCGCCGACACCGGATATTCAAGCGGCCGATCAAGGACAAAGGTACCTAAGCCGTGCCGCCGTTCGACCAGGCCAAGGCCAACCAGGACATCGATGGCATGGCGCACGGTGTGGCGATTGACCGCAAAGCGCTCAGCCAGGGCCAGCTCCGACGGCAGCTGCGCTCCCGGCTGATGACGAACGCGGATTTCCTGCGCCAGCACGTGGGCTATCTGATCATAAACGGCACGGGTCGTGCCACGCACCAGGGATCGGGTCATCCAGATGTCTCCATCTCCGCGCCATGGTGCATGGCCGGCGATGGAACTGCCAATCAATTGGCCGCCAATATACCGCGAAGATGGCGTGAATCCGGAGGGGGGTGCGGGATAGACACGCTCCTGAAACCCGGCACAAGTGCCTGGAATAGGGGTCTCCCCCTGGGACCGCGGGCCACTGGCCCGCCTCGAGAAGGCATGCGGCCGAGTCGGCCGCGGTCCCAGGGGGCCGCCACCAGACACAATGTCTCAGCAGTGGCAGAGCCCCGACCGCGAGGTCCGGAACTTCTACTCCGGAATCGTCAGCACCGTTCCCGGTTTCAAGTCCGCTGGATCAAGACCGGGGTTCGCATCGAGAATGCGCGGCCACGCGTCGTCTTGACCGTAATACGCGGCGGCGATTTTGGCCAAGGTGTCGCCATCGCGCACCGTGTACATGCGGCCGGGGACGACGGTGACGCGGTTGATGGCGATGATCGGGGCGCGATTGCGCGCCATGCGCTCGTGCATGAACGTATTGACTGCGGCTGCGATTTCGGCTTCGGGGGTGGGCAGGGTTGCGCCCTCGGGGCCGCCGACGGTGATGGCGATGGTGGCGGCCTCCCAGCGGAATTCTTCGGCAACCGAATCCCATACCGGAATCTCGGCGATGCTGGCTTCGGCGCGCCAGGGTTGACCGAGTCCCGTGGTGATCTGCTCGGCGAGGATGCGCTCAATGCGGGTTTTTTCGCGGGCGGGCGTGTGCAGGGCGGCGCCATCTTCGGACAGTGATAGGCCACGCGGCGCGTTTGGACCACCGCAGCCGATCATGCCTAAAGTCATGCACATTGCAGTGCTGATCATGAAAAACGGAACGTGGCAGAGAGGAGCAGGTTGGCGCATGGCGGCGGAGTGTGGTGGGCTATCCCGATGGCGCCACCTATGGATTTTTGCCGACGGACAAGGTGTACTACCGGTCTAGACCGGCAGCTTTTCTTCACGAGATATTCATATAGACCTCACCGTGCCTTGTTTGCTTGGGGCACCATCCGCGGCCACACCCAGCAATCCCCTCGAGGAGGACACCGCATGCGTTCGTTCACCAAGGCCTCCACGGCCACCGCCCTGCTCTTGGCCGTCGGCCTCGGCAGCC
>CAYQAQ010000409.1:0-3148 GCA_964415495.1 uncultured candidatus Brocadiaceae bacterium
TCGTCCTGTACGGTGGCGTGTCCCTCGCCATTTACATCGCCGGCGTGGTGCGCGAAATCCACCGCTTGGTGCGCGCGACGGCGGCCGATGGTCCGGTCGGGGGTCGCGCCCGCCATGCCGATGCCGCTCTGGATGCGGGCGAGCTCGCCTATCGCGCCTTGGCCCGGCATCTGGGTCGTTTACCCGGCGATAATGAGGCCGGCCCCCTGCGCACGCGCTTCGTGGTCGACGCTATCGCCGGTACGTCAGCCGGCGGCATCAACGGACTGTTTCTCGGCAAAGCGCTGGCTAACGATCAGCGGCTGGATGGCCTCAAGGATCTGTGGCTGAGCAAAGGTGATCTCGCCCGTTTGCTCAATCCCGCTGCGGAACCGACCTCCCTGCTCAACAGTCAGCAAATGTATGACGATTTGCTCGCGGCCCTGGATGGTCTCGACCACGATCAGCCAGCAACTCCCCCGCCTGATGGCGGCGCCATCGATGTCTGGCTCACGGCGACTGATCTCGCCGGACGCAGCGAACCGCTGCCGGTCAGTGAAAGCGTGCGCGAACTCCGTCATCGCCATGTCTTTCAATTCGCCTGCACTCCCGGCAGCAGTGGCGATTTTACGCACGCAGCCAACCCCTTGCTGGCCTTTGCGGCGCGGTGCACGTCGTCGTTCCCGGTTGCCTTCGCGCCGATGCAATTGAACGATTGCTGGTCCGAGGTTACGGCGCGTGACCAGGACGTCGGGCGACTGAAGCGGCTCTTTCACCGCTGGCGCCCCAGCGAAGACCCGACTCAAGATCGCGAGCGCTCGTATGGCGATGGCGGTTATCTCGACAATAAACCGTTCTCGTATGTCGTTGATCATCTCGGACGCACGCCGGCCGATCTGCCGGTGATCCGCCGCCTGATCTACGTCGAGCCCGTGCCGGAAGCTGCGCAAGAAGGCCCCAGTGATCGTCCCGATGCCATCGCTAACGCGCGTGCCGCGCTACTCGATCTGCCGCGCCGTGAAGGCATCCGCGCCGACCTCACGGCGATTCAGGAACGCAACCGCCTGATCGCCACCGCCTTAGCGGTGACCCGCGGCATCGAAAAGGACGTCGCGCGTACGCCGCAGGCGGATCTGCCCGTGTTGGATACGGCCGCGTGGCGACAGCTCGATCTACGCGCATGTATGGAGCGTCATGGGGCGGGATATGGCGTGTATCATCGGCTCAAAGTGCAGACGGTGCTGGACGGTCTGGCTGATCTCGCGGCCCGGCTGGTCGGGTTTCCCCTCGCGTCCGCCGAGCACGAAGGCCTGCGCCACGTCATCGCGCGCTGGCATGCGCAGCATTACGCGGAATTCACCGTCGACGTGCCTTCAGGCGGTGCCACCGAAAATGAAATGCTGCTGCGTTTCGATTTGCCGCATCGCCAGCGTCGCTTGGGTTTTCTCCTGCGTCGTCTCGGTGATCTCGCGCACGGCGACGCCGAGCGCCGCCGGGACATTCTCGCTGCCATCGGCTGGGAGGGCCCTCTTGATCCACAGGCTCTGGCGCGCCACGCCATGCTTGGACGCCGGGCCGTGGCTGGCGTTGCGCACACGCTGCGTGTCGCCGAACGCCAACTGCGCAATTCGCCGGGAAATCCCGCCGCCACCATCATTGCTCCCTTGGCACAGGTCGAAGCCGAGCTCATTGCCGTCGGCAGTACGCGGAGCGCCAGCGAGCGGGCCGCCCGACTGGACGCGCTGTGGCAGGCCCATCACCCCACGGTCACGTCCTTCACGGCTGCGGTCGATGCGCAGCTCAAACAGGCCTTCATTGCCACCGCCACCGCGCTGCGTGACCTTGGCGAACCCCGCGCGCAGGCCGACACTGCCGAGCAGGCAGTGCGCCAATGCGTGCGCCACACCATGCGCGACTTCGATCGCTACGATGTCGTGCTGTATCCCATCCGCTGGGGCACCTGGATGGGCGAACCGACGCCCGTCGATGTGGTGCGCATCAGTCCGCTAGACGCGACCAGTCTGATCGACGAACAACATGACGCCCAGGGCCGCAGCAAACTCGCCGGCACCGTGCTCAATAATTTTGGCGCGTTTCTCGACCTCCGGTGGCGGCGCAACGATTATCTCTGGGGGCGTCTCGACGCCTGCGAACGACTGCTGGCCAGTGCCCTGCCTGAACAACCGGATCTCGCTGCCACTTTGATCACGCAAGCCCAGGATGCGATTCTGACTGAAGAATTGGTGGCCACCGATCGCCAGCAGCTCGCGGATCTGCTGGCGCACACCTTGATCGCCAGCGGCGCCAACCCCGACGAGGACGATGCCAGCCTGATCCGCCGCCTGACCACGCAGCATCCTGGCACTGGAGCTGCCGCGCTCATGCGCAGCCTGCTGAATGGCGGCGAATTGCGCCGCCATCTGCGCGAACATTACGAAGTCGATCGCCGCCTGCCGCCGGATCGCGCCTTGCGCTTGGCGGGCAACGCAGCCGTGGTGGCGGGCCGGATGTGTCGCCAACTCGGCCAACGCTATCCGCTGCTGCGCGGCCCGGCGGGTTGGTTGCTGCGACTGGGTCGACTGTTGACGATCGCGGTCGAACTGGCAACGCCCGGCGGCTTCGGCGCCAGCGCTTTGCGCCATTGGTTGGTGCTTCTGTATTTGCTGGAACTCCTGCTCCTGCTCGGCGGCATCGTCACCGGCACCGCCGCTGCGGTCGATGTCGGTGGACGTTTGCTCATTCTCACCGGTGCCGTGCATCTGGGCTTGGCCGTGCTGAGCCAATACCTAGCCCAACGCGGCCGTCCGCGTTGGTGGCACGTCCTGCAGTGGGGCGCCGTGCTCGTGGTCTTGATTGTGTTTGCATTGGCTTTGCTGTTAGGTGCTGCGCGCTTGGCGTCGCTGCTCACCCATGTGCCGGGATTCGGCGGGGATGGTGGTGGGTGAGCAGCTCAGGAGAAGCATCAATGCCTTTGCCTACGTCCGTCCGGTCACGCCACGTCGGTCTCATCCGGCATTTCTGCCGCAGGTACCTGCAAGGTGATACTGAAGCAGCCATCGCTGCCGGTGGCGGTCAAATCGCCGCCGAGCAGGCTGGCCAAGCGACGAGCCAAGGACAAACCTAAGCCGCAATGCTGATCGTCGCTGCGGGCTGAATCGCCGCGGGCGAA
>CAYQAQ010000410.1:0-3138 GCA_964415495.1 uncultured candidatus Brocadiaceae bacterium
CGTACAGCGTGTGCAGGATGACGTGGCCGGGGCGGTCGGCGGCATAGCAGGCGCGGCGCACGGGGGCCTCGCCGAAATTCCGCGTATGGCCGCCAAAAGGACGCTGAGCAATGCGCCCTTCTTTGGTGCGCGAGAAGGGCACGCCGAGGTGCTCCAGCTCATAAATCGTCTGCGGTGCGTCGTAGGTCAAGATTTTCTGCGCATCCTGATCCCCGAGATAATCGCCGCCTTTGACCGTGTCGTACCAGTGCCAGAGGGGGTGATCTTCCTCTTCGTTGCCGAGCGCCGCGCCGATGCCGCCTTGCGCCGCGCCGGTATGGCTGCGGGTCGGAAAGAGCTTGGACACCACCGCGACATCGGCCTTGGTCGAGGACCAATAGGCGGCGTAGAGACCGGCTGCGCCGGAGCCAACGATGACGACATCATGCGAAAGGTTCATGGCAGGCTCAGTGGATGTCGGCGGCGCGATAAGGAGGAACGGTGATGCCCGCGCTGGTGTAGCGGGTGACGACCACGCCGTCATCGCCATCGCGCACGCGGCTGTTGGCCTGGCGCACATGCGCGGCCCACAGGGCGAACTCGGCCGAACTCGAGAAAATGCGACTGCGGTCGCGCTGATCGCTGGGCGGCGGCCCGGCTTTGATCTGGGCCAAGCACCAGGCATCGAAGCTGCGGCCAGCGGCGGTGATCTCGTCGTCGGTGGGCGCGCCTTCACCGCTGCGGGTGTGCTCGAAGACCTCGGCCAAGGACGCAGTGTCGCTGCGCGCCGTGTGTTTTTCCAAGTAATACGCGAGCAAATGCAGCTCGCGCAGTTCCTGGCGGAAATCGTAGCGAATTTCGCCCTGCAGCCCGGGCGGATGCCCCGCCGAGGCCCCCGCGGCGAAGCCATTCACCGCGTAGAACTCCTTCACCGTGCTGGTCGGCGTCGGGGTCAGGAAGTTGCGGCTGCCAACGACAGCGAAGTACAGCGCCAAACTCCACAGCACCAATTCGATGATGCCGCGCACCAAGGGCCGCGGCCGATAATCGCGCACGATGCCGACCAGACCATTGATGCCGTGATACAGCGCCAAGACCACGAAGATCAGGTAATACGCCTGCCACCACGGATTATTGGCGCGATGCGCCACGGTCAGACCGGTGGTCACCGCATCGCTGGTGAAGTGTTGAATGCCGAAGTGCGAGAATGCCAAGCCGATCAACAGCACCGCGCTCACGCGCTGCAGCAACCATTGTGCGGTACCGGTGCGCGACGTCACGTAGGGGGAGGCCATGATCAGCGCCCTCCGCCGGCCGCCGGCATGCCGGGCAGATGGTCGGTGGCGAAGATCGGCTGCACATTGCTATGCAGAATGAGCGGAATCGCGCCTACGATCAGCAGCACAATGACCAGTGCCGTCGACAAGTAGAACATCTTCTTGTGCCAGTGCGTGCGCTGGACGACGAAATCGACCAGCAAAATGCGTACGCCATTAATGCCGTGAAACAGCAGTGCGCCGTAGAGCAGAATCTCCCCGATCTTAAAGTCGGGCTCCTGAAAGCGCCGCATCAGCACATCATACTGCGACGGATCCGCATTGCTCGCCGCCGTGATCGACTGGATATGGAAGAACAGATAGACCAACAAGGCCAGCCCGGTCACCCGATGCAGCACATACGCCAAGCTGCCGGTGAAATACCGATAGCTCCCTCCGATTTGGGCAGGGATCCCATTCGACAGCATGCTGCCAGGTCCACGATCAGAAGGATGCACGAGGGGTCTCCCGGACGTACGTCGGTGCGGATACGCATGTTGCGTCCGCTGGAGGGCTGGCGATAGGCCAGAACGGAGCACGGATCATTCATGCGCTCGATGCATGCGAGGCATGTTGGAATCGGAGTCTCCTGCTCAGCGGTCGAGACGCTTTTACCGCTGCGGGGTGATCGTCGCCGGAAAGAGTGCTTGATGACCATCGCGGTCATCAAGCACGATGGGGGCGACGGCTGAGTCACGCTGGGCAAATAGGAGCAAATCGCGTTGCGGTCCCCAGCGTACGAAGGAGCCGCGGGATTGGCCGAGTTTCTCCAGCGGTCCGACCGAGGCATGCCAGGTGCGTCCCTCATCAAGACTGCGCAAGATGCCTTGCGGGCGCGTCCAAGCGTACCAACGACGGGGTTGGCCAAGGGCGATGAGGTCCTGAACCTCACACTTGTGCGGCAGGCCGAAAGGGAGGACGTGGTTTTCTCCCGTGCTGTCGCGCCGCAGCAGGAAGTTATTTTTTGGTGGGAGGAAGACCAGGCCACCATTGACGGTGAAGGCCTGCTGCCATGCCCAAGATTTTCCATCATCGGTAAGTCGGACGAAGGCATCGGTGCTGGGATACAAGATCCAGGTGCCCTCTTGCCGACCACGCCAGGCGGTGATGACCAAGCCGTCGGGATGGGCATCAATGCTCATGACCTGTTCTTCGCGAGCCAATTCCACCCAGGTTCGGCCCTCATCGGGGCTGGCCCACACGATGCCGGGTCCGGGTCGGCGGTTACCTTCGCGGCGCAGAGCAAGCCATCGCCCAGAACGCTCACGACCGAACGCGTGTGGCATAGCTCCATCTCGCCACGGCAATGCCGTCCAGCGATTCCCGGTCAAGATTTGGGCGCTGCCGTCATAGAGCATGCCGATAACGGCATCGCCACAGTGGATGAGGTCCGCAAACCGTTCGCGAGTCGGGACCACATTCCACTGTCGACCGCCATCGGTACTGAGGCGGATGGCGTCATCGTACAATAATCCGATGGTGTCACCCAGGTTGTAGACGCGTCGAACCGCCGCCGGCTCGGGCAAAGTGGCCGTGGTCAAACGTCGAGCGATGAGGTCAATGTCGACGGTTTCCGGTAAAATGGGGACGTGTGCAGTAGCTTGGAGCACGGCCAGAGCCGCTTCTTCAGCCGCCGTGGCGGCAGCCTGCGCTCCAGCGACGTCGGTTTTTGTTTTTGATGTTGCCTCGTCGAGCGTGAGCAAGTCGGCGCGCAGGGCTTCCAGTTCGGTCAGATCCGGCGGGGGGATCATGGGCGTGACGCTGAGGCGCTCCAGATCATGCAAGAGTGCGAGAACGCGCTCCGCTTCCAGCAAGCGATTTCCGGTCGCCTGGGCCCGAATCG
>CAYQAQ010000411.1:0-3135 GCA_964415495.1 uncultured candidatus Brocadiaceae bacterium
GCGCGACGGCACGGGCGACCGAGGCGATGTGGGTCAGCTCGGTATTGCGATCGCGAGTCTTCTCCAAGGTAGCCGAATGCGTCGCCGAGCGCTCCTTCTCAGCCTGCAGCTCGGTGCGCAGTTTCTCAAAGTCGAGCTGCTTGACGTCGATCTCTTTGCCCAGGGTGGCGATCGTGGTCTGATGACCGTGATTCTGCGCCTGCGCCTCCGTGAGATTGCCTTCGAGCTGGGCAACCAGGTTGTCCGCGCGCACGCGGCCTGCGGTCGCCGAGCTCACCTGCTGCGCGAGCAGTCTGATCTCTTGCGTCAGCTCATTGGTATCTTCGTTCCAGCGCCGCTTCCAGTTTTCCCGGTGGGCGTAGGTCGTCATCTGCATGCCGGCGAAGACAATCGCCAGGATCATGGTCAGGACGATGAAGACTTTGGTGGTCGTGTTCATGGGCGGTGAAGTTTCTGAAAAAGGCCGTGATTACTGGGCACCCGCGCCAGGCGCGCGCACATCAAGGCGCTGCTGGAGCTGGAGGTCGCGAAGGAGAGTATTGGCGATGTGCGGCGCGTGGCCGACCGCCGCGTGTGCAGCACTGCGCACGCTGGCATCATCGTGGGTCAAAGCGGCGCGCAGGATATCCACCGCTGCGTCCGTGGTGGGATCCAAACGACCGATGGCCCGCACGAAGGCGGCGCGCACGGCAGGGGACAGGTTGCCATCCTGAGCCAGGTAGACGTCGGTGACGGCGTTGATGCGGCCGGTGACGGCCGGACCCGTGCCGGGATGACGCGCGGCGACGCCAAGGGCATCCAAGGCGGCGATACGAATCTCGTCCGCGCGCGCGTCAAGCGCCGCGACCAAGGCGTCGACCGCTTGACCGACGGGATACTGCGTGTGAGCGGGATTGACGGCCGCGAGCGCACTGGCGGCGCGCAGGCTGATATCTTCGGCGTCTTCGCGGTTGACGTTGGCCAGCTTGGCGTCGGCCAGGGCGAGTTCGATCGCGCCCTTCATGGCTACCGCATTGAACGGCTTGGGCATGAAACCCGCGACCGAACCGTCGAAGGCGGTCTGAATCTTGGCCGCCAGCTCGGGGTTCTCGGGCAGGCTGATGAACACCGGGGTGTTTTCGCTGCGGATGTCGGCGGCGAGCTTGGCGACCAGGGTTTCAGCGCGTTGTTCGGGGACGTCAATCGGACCGCCATATTCATCCTTAAGCGCCGGCAGCAAATCGCCGGCGATGATGATGGCGTCCTTGATCGGCGCTTCTTCCAGACGCTGCATCAAGTCGAAGCCGCTCTGCGCGGTGTAGACCAGGTAACCCTGCCGCTGCAACGCATCGCGCGCGGCATTGCGCTGACGGAAATCTTGATCGACGACCACGACCACGCGCATGCCCCACTCGCCGACCGCTTCGGCCAGCAGGGGCACCACTTTTTCGCTGTTGAAATAGGACACCTGCGGATCGAGGGCCGCCAGCGTGATGGCGGCTTGATAGCGCACCTTTTTGTCGGCGTGATCCAATGCGGCGACCAGGACGGTGCCGGCCTTGTCGGTGCCGAGGCCTTCCGCCTTGGTCGGCAGGTGCAGATCGGCTTGCGCCAGATCGCGATCCTGCAGCAGGGTCATGATGTGGACGGCAACGTCGTAGCGCTCGCTGACGATGGCCTGCTGAATCGCGCGATAGGCATGGGCGGGGCCGACCATGCGCACGCGATCGGAAAGATCGGCGACCACGGTCAAGCGTTCGGCGATGGCGTCGGCCGATTCATCCGGGCTGCTCGGCGGCGTGGTGCGCTGCGCCGCGAGGCGATTGCGCTGGGCGACTTCCGTATGCTGCGCGGCGAGCGTGGCGGCGAGCAACGGCAGATAGGCGGTGAAATCCGGAGCGTGGGTCAAACCGGCGAAGGCCAGCTCTTCCGCCATCAGCTCGTTCCAGGCATAGCGGGGCACGCGCTGGTACGACAGCTTTTTGACACCGTCGGCGGCTTCATCCCAGCGCCACATTAGGGCGTGGTTGGCGATGACTTCGTCCTGGACCAGGGCGTCGCCGCGGAAATAGCGCACGGCTTCTCGGAAATACAGGCGATCGGCGCTGGTCAGCTCGGCCGAGGCGCCGCCGCCGGACTTGCGCAGGATGGCAGCGATGGCATTGGCGACCACGCGCTTGACGGTCTCGGTGGTCTCGGCGTGCTCGTGCAGTTGCTTGAGCTTGGGCAGGGCGCGGCTGTCGCCGATGTCGGCGAGGACCGCGGCGATGCTCTGCACCAGGGCGCCGTCAGCGGCGTTCAGGGCCTCAGTCAGCGGCACCACGGCGCGATAGCCCATCTTGGTCAGGGCGATGCGGCAATACACGCGCAGCATGTCCTGGCGGTTGTCGTTCAGACGCACCACCAGGTGCGGCACCGCGAGCGGGCCGACGGCGACCAGTTCCTGGGTGGCGACGACGCGTTCTTCTTCGGTCGCTTCGAGCCTGGCGATCACGAGGTCGATGTACTCGTCGGTCTGGCGCAGATCTTTTTGGTAGATGCGCGCCCGGCGCAGCAGCTCTTTGAGCACGTCGTCGAGCTGATCGAGTTCCATCATGCGCTGCAGGCGACGATCGCCGACGGCAAGGTAGAACTCGTAGAGCAGCCGGTTATCCGGATCGAGCTTGAGCACGTCCTGGAAGCGCAGGGCGGCTTGCTCGGGCCGACCGGTCAGGAATTCCCTGACCCCTTCGGAGAGCAGCTCGCGGGCCTGGTCGGCACGGGGCAGGGCGTCGTCAGCAGCGAAGTCGGCCGCACAGAGCGGGGACATCGTGGTGGCGATCAAGAGCAGCGTGGCGGCCAGTTTCGGCATTCCGACCTCCTTTGATGGGGTCCCGGGGAGTCCCGCCGTGGCGCAGGTCGGCAACGCCCGACCCGTTCAACGACAGTTACCCCGCGTGGGGCGACGCATCTTTGGGAACCCCCCTCCAGGCGACAATCCGCTACCGTAACCCCTTGTCGGAAGTGTATGATGGACCGATAGGGTGTGACGCGGGAGGCGGCATAGAGAGGAGATAGAGCGAGACGGGAAACCGCGCGACGTGCAGACGGGAAACGGGACGGGAGTCGCCAGCGCGGGCCGTGTGGCCGTCCCATTATCAGGCACTTCCACCGCAC
>CAYQAQ010000412.1:0-3125 GCA_964415495.1 uncultured candidatus Brocadiaceae bacterium
CGTGCCGCTGCCGCACCAGATCCATGCCGCCCGCCGCGTGCTCGCGGATCGTGAAGTGCGCTTTCTGTTGTCCGACGAAGTGGGCCTGGGCAAAACCATCGAAGCGGGCTTGATTCTGCAATCGCTGGCGAGCCTCGGTGGGGCCAATCGCGTTTTGGTGGTGGCACCCGGCGCGCTGGCCTCGCAGTGGTTCGTCGAATTGCATGTGCGCTTCGGGGCGCGTGGCGTCACGGTGCTCGATGGCGAACGTCTGCGCAGTCTCGATGGCAATCCGTGGGTCGCGCATGATCGCATCATCGTCACCATGAAGGGTCTGGAGGATCTCGAAAGCAAGGCGGCGATGCAGTTCGCCACCACCAAGTGGGACGTGCTGATCATCGATGAATGCCACCGCCTGCAGGGCGGCTCGCTCCTCGCCAAGCGTCTTGCGGTGGCGAGCAAGGCGACCCGGCACGTGTTGCTGTTGTCGGCAACGCCTGGCCGCAGTGATCCCAAGGCGTGGCTGAATTTGTTGCATCTGCTGCACCCGACCAGTTGGCAGCTTGATCAGGCCGCTAATGTCACCGAGCGTTTGGCCCAGCGCGCGACCATCACCGCTCTCGCGGATGAGACCGCCGCTGGCGGTACCGCCAAAGCCGTCGCGCCGCGCTGGCGCGATTTGCTGGTCGGCGATACCGCTGGCTTAGGCTTAGTCGAAGCCTTCGTCGCGGGTGAAGACGGTGCGCGTGCGGCGTTGTTGGCACATGTGCGCGAACACCACGATCCCGACCGCCGCATTGTCCGCCGCACGCGCGCGGACCTGGCTCGGCTGGGCTCTGCCCTGCCGGGTTTATCGCTGGCGACGCGCGAGCTACGTTTGCGGAGCTATCGCACCGATGCCGATGAGCGCGCGGTGCTGGAAGCCTTTTCGCGCTATGCGCGCCATTGCCTCGATCGCCACGGCACGCCGCCACGGCTGTTGCATTGGCTGCTCAGTTTACAACTGGCGACCAATCATCCGGCTGTGCTGCGCCGACTGACCGCACTCCGCCAAGCGGTGCTCGATGATCCGGAATTGGCGGAAACCTATCGTGCGCGCGTGCCCGCCAACGAGGGCTTGGCCCAGGTGATCCGCCCCGATCTGTCGGAAGGCGAAGTCGCCACCCATCTCGCAACCAGTGCCGCCTGCCATGCCGAGGACGACGAACTCAAAGTCCTTGCCGCGCTGCATGATGCTGCCGAGGCCTGGAATGCGCGCGCGGCGCGCAAAGAAACCGCGCGCCTCAAGGGCTTGATCGCGGCGCTCGAAGATTTCTGGGCCGAACGGCCGCAAGAAAAGGTGCTGGTGTTCACCGCCAATCCGATCGCGGTGGAACCGATCCGCAGTGCGCTTGCCAATGCCTTCGGCGAGGAGGCCATCGCGACCTTCGGTTCGCATCAGGATGTGCTGCAACGCGAAGAAGCCGCCCGCCGCTTCGCCACCGTGCGCGCATGTACCGTGCTGGTCTGCGATCCACTCGGGGGCGAAGGCCGCAATTTCCAATTCGCCTCGATGGTCGCGCACCACGACCTGCCGTGGTCGGTGGCTGCGATCGAACAACGCATCGGCCGCATCGATCGCCTCGGCCGCGATGGCGTCGTCGATAGCCTGGTGCTGCATCCTGATGACGATGGCATCGATGCCACGTGGCTCGATCTGGTGCAACGCGCCACTGCGGTGTTTGAACGCCCCAGCGGTGGCCTCGAATTCGCGCTCGACGCCTTCGAGTCGAAGGCCCTGCTCGCGGCCTTCGCCCCGCAGGGTGACGGCATCGCCGGTGGTCCGGGCATCGCCGCCATTGCGGATCAGCTGTGTGCCGATCTCGCGGCCGAGCGTGCCGATGCGGATCGTCGGGGTGACGCTGCGCTGGCCGCTGCGGGCGAAGATCTCGCCGAAAGCGCCAAGCTGGCGGAGCGCCTCGCTGCCGTCGACGCGCCGGGCGATGCCCTCGGTTGGTGGATTCGCGCCCAAGGTGGCAAAGCGAAACGCGAAGAGGAACCACCGCACGCGTGGCGCTTGCGCCCACCGCGCTCAGAAAATGTTGAACGTGGCACCACCGAACGCGCCGCTGCGCTGGCGCATCATGACCTCGCCTTCTTGGCCCCCGGCAATGATCTGGTCGACGCGCAATTGCGCGACGCCGCTAACGCGCAGTGGGCCACCGCCACCGCCTGGCGTCGCGCGCCCGGTGACGCCTGCCAACGCTGGGAAGGCCTGCGCGCGACGTTCGTGCTCATTCCCGATGTCGCAGCCTTGGCGGCTGCCGGTCTGCCGCTCGATGCCGCACGTCGCTTGTGGCTGACGCTGCCGGTGCGCCGCGAAGTGATCTTCGTGCGCGGCGAAGGCGCTGTCGTCGAAGACGACCCGGCCGTACTCGCGCACCTGCGCCGGCCCTTCGATCACCGCACCAACGACCGCGCCATCTCCACCGGTGGCGACCGTGAAGCGTGGACCAAGCCCTGGGCTGCCGGCCAAGTCGATCAGATCACCGCCTGGCAAGCCAGCGTACGTGCTGCGGCGGCGGCGGCGCGCGCCGCCGGCGAACAGGCGTTTGCCGTCGATCGCGCCGACAGCGCGCAACGGCTGGACCTCGACCTCGGCGCCCGCGCCGCCGCCACCCACGCCGCCGCCGACCGCCTGCAACGCACCCTGGGCACCGACCATCCGGACACCCGCGTCGCCGCCCTCGAAGCGGCGGCCACCGCCCGCGAACGCGAGGCCTTGCTCGCGGCGCTGCGCGGTGCCCTGGTCGAACTGGAAAGCGCGGCGTGGGTGGTGGTGGGGTAAGTGACTACGGCGATGTCCTGCTGGCGGCTGCAGGAGGAGGCGAGAAAAGAGATCCTCTCCCCCGCCCGTCTTTATGGACGCCCAAATGGTTGGGAAATCGCTGATAGGATGCTTCCGAGCATCATCGGCGGGACCCTCGTGAACCGCAGCTTCCTATCCTGACGCGCTGCGTCTCGCACCCGCGTCAGACCGCTCGACGTGCGTGGAGTGTCCCGACATGCCACGGTCTCAGGCACCGGGGGACCTTCGCGCCACTCGCGATATCGCGGCGCGTCATCTGGCCTTCCCCGGGTTCAAAGTCGGGTCGGCGTCCTCGACG
>CAYQAQ010000413.1:0-3122 GCA_964415495.1 uncultured candidatus Brocadiaceae bacterium
GAAGGCATCGCCTCGCGCACCGATTACGATCTCAGCCAGCACGAGAAGCACTCTGGCCAGAAGTTGCGCTATACCGACCAAGACAAGGAAGATCCCACCACCAGCAAAAAACCGTGGCAGTACCTACCCTACGTCATCGAGCCCGCCGCTGGCGCAACGCGCGCCATGCTGGTCTACCTCATCGATGCTTATCACGAAGAAGAACGCCGCACCGCCACCGGTGAAGTTGAAAAACGCACGGTGCTGAAACTGCACCCGCGTCTAGCCCCGATCAAAGTCGCGATCCTGCCGCTGGTGAAGAAGGACGGCATGCCCGAGAAGGCGCAGGAACTCGCCAGCGCCTTCCGCAAAGCCGGCATCCTCGCCAAGTGCGACGAGAAGGCCTCAATCGGCAAGCGCTACGCCAAGCACGACGAGATCGGCACCCCGTGGTGCATCACCGTCGACGGTCAGACCCTCCAGGATGGCACCGTCACCCTGCGCGACCGCGACACCACCGAACAGGTCCGCATCGGCCTGGATCAGGCGGTGGCGACGATTCGCGAGCGGCTGAGCTGAATCGGGGGGATCTCCCGAGAGAACAGGAGACGCGGAGACGCAGAGCTGCGCAGAGATGTCTACCACTGACACCTCTCCTGCGAAACTCTGTGTCTCTGCGTCTCTTGTGACTGCGGAAGTTCGGTTAACCCCAGACGACGGCGGGCTCGAATACGCTGATGATGGGATCGCAGGTGATCAACCCCAAGCGGTGCCGACGGCATTGGGCGACCAGCATGCGATCGAAAGGATCGCGGTGGTCCCACACCAGCGCCGCGGCGAGGCGTGTGTCGTCATGGTCCATCGGCAGATTGCGAAAGCCCCAGCGGCGATGGTGCGAGCCCGGATCGGCGAGGTAATCCTCGACACCCTGCAAGCGTCCTAAGCGATGCTTGATGCCGATCTCCCACACCACGGCGGCCGAGATCACCACCTCGCGCTCGCGCTCCTGAATCCCCGCGGCCACCGTCGCCGGTAACTGCGGGTCGGCCCCCATCCACCACAGCAGGGCGTGGGTGTCGAGCAGCCATGGCGCGTTCATCGGCGGCGCGCTCATCCCCATGCGCCGGCATCGTCGCCGACCGGTCCGGTGATGTCGCCGCGAATGCGCCCACAAAACTCGCCGCCCTGGCGCGCCGCATCGGCGGGCACGGGGACCAAACGCACGCAGGGCACGCCGTCGCGGGCGATGATCACGTCGTCGCCGCGCAGGGCCTGGTCGATCAAACCCGACAGCCGGGTTTTGGCATCGTGGGTATTGGCGATGGTCATGGCTGTGGCCTCGCCGCAATCTTAGCTAATGACCTTAGCCAAGCAAGCGGCGGCGGGTCATGTCCTTGCCCCCACTGGAGCTGCATGGTCCGGGCTTGGACGGCGCACGGTTTGCGAGGTAGACTGCACCATGGCCTACCGTCTGGTCAGTAACTTGGGCACCTGGGACCTCGCTGAGGACGAAACCCTCATCGGGCGCAGCCGTGCCTGCTCGATCTGCTTCCTCGACGGGCGGCTGAGTCGGCGGCACGCCGCCATCCAGGTGCGCGCCGATGCGGCGGTGGTCAGCGACTGCGGCAGCACCAATGGCGTGCTGATCAATGGTCGGCGCATTACGACGCCAACCATGCTGCACAATGGCGACGAAATCATCGTCGGCCCCTGTCTGTTCAAAGTCGAATGCGATTCGGCCCCCGCCCCCGCGATCACTACGAGTCGACGCGGCAATCAAGTCGCGCAACCGACCACCGCGATGTACAGCACCGAGGCGATAGAGCTCCGCGTCGAGGATGGTTCGCCCGGCCGTCGCCTGTCACCGGCGATCGCCGCCGCCGTCGAGCCGGAATCCGGCAGCCAGCCCGGCAGCGAGGGTTTCCATCCCGGCGACTTCAAACCGCACGACACCGAAGCCGTGGTGGCGCTGGTCAAGCCGCCGCCATCTCACGACACCGATATCCTGCGCCCGAGCGATTCGGTCGCCCCCGCCGCGGAATCGTTGGTCGACGCGCATGAGCGCGCCGCAACCTTGCCCGAGCAGCCCTCACCGGTTGCCCCCAGTCGCGCGCCTCTGGTTCGCGCACGCGTGTTGGCCGGGCTGTTCGATGGATTGCAGACCAGCGCGGCCTCGGTCGTTGTCGCGCTGCCGGTCGCTTTGCTCGGCTTAGCACTCGCACTGCATCGCGCCGGGGCTTCCGTCAGCGATGGCCTGCCGCGCATCGCCTTCGACCAACCGGCGGCGGGCTTGGGCAGTCTGCTCCTGGCCGTCAGCAATCCGTCCGATGTGGCGCAGACCTACGCGTTGATTCCGCATCTGAAGACCGTCGATCAAGGCGTGCCGTTCCTGATCGCTATTCTCGCGTTGATGCTGGCGCTGTTGCTGTTCGTGCTCGTCCATCTGCTGACCACCGTGGTCGCCACGATTTTGTACGGTGGGCCATATTGGCATCGGCGCTTTGGTTTGCGCATTGTCGAGCAGTCCAGCGGTTTGTCGCCCGGGTGGTATCGGGCGTTGGCGCGATGGGTGTTGCTGCTGGTGCTGTGGCCGCAGGCGGCATGGGCGTGTGGGCGCGGGCGACGGGGGCTGCATGATCGGTGGACGGGGTGTGAGGTGCGGATGTGAGGGTCATTGCCTCGGTACGGGAGTCCGGAAGACCGGAAGTCCGGAAGTCTTGTGGCAGGTCGATTGAACATTGCTTCAGGACGAGATCAGCCGTCGGGCAGCGCCGTTTTCTGGCTTTTCTCCGCATAGTGGACTTCCGGACTTCCGGACCTCCGGACCTCCGGACGGTGGCAATGGTCGCCGGACTTCCAGCCTTCCGGCCCGCCGCAATCCCCCCATGCTGCGCCCTCCCCGGGAGGACCCCATGTTGGATCTGCTCACTGACCCCGTGGTCGACGCAGTTGCGGCCCATCTGGGCGTGCCGGCCGCCGGCATCGCGGCCCTGATCACCACGCCTGCCAAGGGCGTCGACGCCGATCTGGCGCTGCCCTGCTTCCAGCTCGCCAAGACGCGCGGCGTGCCTCCGCCGGCCCTAGCCAATGAACTCGTCGGCGTCGTGCGCTCTGCCGGCATCGACGCTGTTGCCGCCGGCCCC
>CAYQAQ010000414.1:0-3112 GCA_964415495.1 uncultured candidatus Brocadiaceae bacterium
TGGCTGGGGATATTCGCGATCATGGTGAATATTTTGGCTCATTTTTATTCGCGTCATGATTTTCTGGAGCACGTGAATGCCGCTGGTTTGGCGCTGTCGATCATCTACGCGATGTGTTTGCTTCGCAGTATAGAATTCAGGCAAGTGGGATATGGCCCAGGACTGCTGATCGGAATATTGCTCTCTCTGCTTGTGTCGACACTCATCATCCGTGGCGCTGCGGTGATGCCCATGGAAACCTACTTAGTACTTTCCTGGGGCGCAAGTTTCCTGGGTGCGGTGTATTTCGTCATGAGTTACGTTGACCCCAGGCCGAGGGAGACCTTATGTCCCCCGGTTCATCACCAAGGTCTTTTCTCTTTGACCCATGGAATGGGACCCCTGAAAAATATCCACTTTTGGTTTTCGTCACAGCGTTGGGCCAAGGATTTTTGTGTGTATGAGCATGGAAAGAACATTGGCGATGGCCTGCAGGTGGTGAGTCCAGTTCAGGGGAAAGTAGAGCGCATTGCCGTGGATAGTTTACTGGGGCAGCACATGGTTCTGTTGTGCTTGAATAGTCCCGGAAGATTCGTCCTGATTGCGCATCTCCGAGAAGGTTCAGTCGTGGTTCAGGCTGGAGAAACGGTGCATCGGGAGACGCCCCTTGGGCTCCTCGGGAATTCGGGGAATTCTTCGGAGCCCCATATCCATATGCAGGTGCAAGACGGCCCCGATTTCGGGAGTGCGCGAACTATTCCTTACTCCGTGGAATATCTGTGAAGGAGTATTTTCTGTCATTGATTGTCAGTTTGATCTAAATTTACCATAGTCTCGTTATGTCATTGGTTCACGGCCTAGCGGGGACTCGCTTAGTCCCACCAGAAATACCAGTTATTTGAATTGACGAGGGAGCCGGCTAAATTGGCAATGGTCTCGGTTCCTTGTTCGACGATGTCGTAGCAGTAAGCGAATTGTTGCATTGCCAATTCCATCGCTTCGTTCTTGTCGATTGGTGGTTTGGCGACGCGACATTCGATCACATCGCTTGAAAGGCCAATGATCTCAGCTCCATATTTTTCGAACCAATGCCGGTGGATAGCGCAGTGAGTTTCTGGCGCTGGGCAATCGTTCCAATTGCCAAACTTAAGGAACGCCGGAATCATCCAGCGTTCCTGGACCTCGGCATATCCAATGGCTACTTTGGCTAATGGTGATCCAGTCAATATATCAGTGTGTAATACCAGGCCCTGTCCTGCTGTTTGACCAAGCCATTCACCAATTATTCATCGTATTCCGCAGGATCTCCATAGGCATCTTCGATGTGCTCCTTCTTAAGGTCATTGAGCGCACTTGTGGCATCTATCTGCAATGAAGCTTTCACGATTGCATCGATACTCCTCTCATCCATTTCCATGCTTTCGAGCATCGATTCTATCGAATCCGATGGGCCAATTACAAATGGGAGACTTGTGCTGTCTTTTGAACCGTAAACATGTTGGTAGGCATCTAGGCCCGGTACAGTAATTGTGCGCACGGGGATTCGGGAGTGATAAGAGGTTATATGGGGTCGGCCGGTAATTAGGTAATCAGACGGACATGCACATCAGCAACTTCTTCGCTGCGTTGGTCCGAGAATAATCGGAAAGACACGTCAAGAATTCTATGGCGATGTCGTCATCCCATCCCGTGAGCTCATATTCTGCTGTCTGCGACCATTTCGATACAATGTCCTTCACATTATAGGGATTTATTTGATCGATCGAATCCCTGATGTGAGTCGGGATCTCAAGAAGGAACCGATCGCCGCCGTTGGCACTGCTCATTTCTTGGAACTGATCCGCCATTTCCATGTCGAATTCGTCTCCGGATATGCAGCAGTGAAGCATTGAGAGCGAGATGGGATCGCTGCCTTTGCCGTAAACGCCCTTAAGGTCGTCGGTGTCGATCAATTCCCAGATTTTATCAATCTGGGAATCCTCCACCGCAATATAGTCTGTTTCGACGCCCACGTGGTGCCCTTCCGTGTTGTTCCTCAGCGTATTAAGCCGCCCGCTGGTGAACAAGTGATTTGAAGGGGCTTACCCGCAAAGAGGAACAAAGCGCTCTCACATCCGCATCGGCGCCTGCAGCCCCAGCAACCGCAACCCCTCCCCCAACGCTGCCCGCGCAGCCGCAACCAGCGCCAAACGCGCGCTCGCCACCGCCACATCCGGGCACAGCACGCGCAAGGTCACGTCGGCGTTGCCGGCGGTGAGCCACGATGAGATCGCGCTGGCCAGGGCGAGCAGAGCCTGCGCCAGGATCGACGGTTCGTCGCTGGCGACGGCGCGCTCGAGGGCGTTGCGCAGGCGGGCGATGGCAAGGAGGACCTGCTTTTCGGCGTCGAGCGTGAGCAGGGCGTGATCGGCCGCGGGGGCCTGCGGGTGCAGTTCGCTGAACTTGCGTTCGATCGAGCACAGGCGGGCGTGGGCGAATTGCAGGTAGGGGCCGGTTTCGCCTTGGAAGTTGAGGGCGTCCTCGAATTTGAATTTGATGTCGTTGGTGCGGCCGTTTTTGAGGTCGTTGAAGACCACGGCGCCGACGCCGACGGCGCGGTCGATCTGGTCGCGCTCGGTGGGGGTGAGGTCGGGGTTCTTCTCGGCGACGATGGCGCGGGCGCGGTCGCAGGCTTCTTCGAGCACTTCGCGCAGCAGCATGATTTTGCCGTTGCGGGTGCGGCCCTTGGCCCAGCCGGCGGCGAGGCCCTCGCCGGGTTCATCGTTCCACATCAGGACTACGCCGAAGCCGACGTGGCGCAGGCGGTCGGCGTAGGGGCGGCCGAGGAGTTTGGCGACGGCGAACCATTCCTTGAAATGGAGGGCCTGGCCGAGGTCGACGACGTAGAGTGAGCGGTCGTAGGCGTAATCCGCCCAACGGTCGTCGGCGGCGGCGAGGTCGCGCGTCGCGTACAGGGTGCCGCCGTCGGCGCGCTTGAGCAGCACGGGCTTTTTGAAGCCTTGAGCGCTGAGGTCGACCACGGTCGCGCCTTGATCGATGCTGGTCAGGCCCTTGGATTCGAGTTCGGTCAGGACCGGCTGCATTTTGTCGTCGTAGTACGCTTCACCCTTCCAGGAGTCGAAGTCGACGCCGA
>CAYQAQ010000415.1:0-3110 GCA_964415495.1 uncultured candidatus Brocadiaceae bacterium
CAACCGCGATTGCCAGCGTTGTTCGACCTCGGACGACATCGCTTCATGGCGACGAAGGCCGTCGACGGCTGTGCGCGCTAATTGCTGTTCCTCGGCGGTCAGAGTCGGTTTGGGATCGAGCTCGGTGAGGATGGCTTGCCACGTAATCATCCGCTGGCGCAAGGCGTTGAGATCGCGTTCCCAGGTCTGGGCGAGCGGATCATTGGCGCTGGTTAGATGTCGATATTCGACCTGGAATGTTTGTTGTTCTGCGACTGCGGCGGCAGGCAGCGTATCGATGGCGATCGCCTGCCATTGCGCAGCCAGAGCCTCGCGCCGTGCGACCGCAGCGGCAATTCGCGCGCGCCACCGCGTCACGTCGGCATCGTCTTCGCCGACCAGAACAGACCAGACGGACAGATCGTCCGCTGTCGCGGCGATTGCAGCGGACCCCGGCAAATGGTCGCCATCAAGGCGAGCCAAACTGCGCTTCAGAGTGGCATGATTCGCCTCGACGACCGCCAGCTGCGCGGTCCACCGCATCAGATCTGCATCGCCATCGCCGAGAAACTGCCGCAGACGCGCCGCATCCCGGCGCAGTTCGTGCACCTGACGCGGGCCAGGCTGCGCACCATCGAGACCTGCCAGCCGGGTGCGCAGGGCGGTCACTTCGGCATCGACCTGCGCAAGACGGTCCGCCCAACGTTGACCGTCCGCATCAGAGACACCGACCAGCTGGCGATAGCGTGCGACCTGACCCCGCACCGCTGCCACCAAGGACGCCGCTGGCGTGTCGTTGAGATCCAACGCCGCCAACTCACGGCGCAGACGAGCCGCTTCTTCCGCCCGCGCCGCGAAGCGCTGACGGACCTGGATTGCCCGCGGATGATCGGCCCCGCGTTCGCCCTCGAAGATCTCCACCAATTCGGCAATGCTTCGCGTGGTGGCGTCATCGTCACCGCCATCGGTGAGCCAGCGTGCAAAAGCGGCTTCGTGCTCGGCCGCACGTGCCACGGCAGCCGACCAGCGCTGGACGTCGGGATCCGCCGCCGGCGTCCGACGGGCAAGTCGACGCAAATCGCTGTCTGCGCCTGCGGGAATCGCCTGCGGCCGATCAATCGCAGCCAAGCGATCGCGCAACAAAGCGACCTCGACCTTGCGTTGGTCCCACCACCACCACCCGCCGCCGAGGGCCACACTGCACGCCACCAACACCGCCGCGACGTACCCCGCCCGCCGCCGCCAACCGCCAATGCGCGCCAGGGCGGCGTCAGCGCCCGTGCCAAGTTTGCGCCCGACGAAGACCGCTACCTCGGGGGCCATGCCACCAGTGATGCGCCCGATATCGTGCAGCAGCGCCTCGGCGTTGGGATAGCGCGCCGCCGGTTCTTTCTGCATGAGCTTGAGTATGACCGCCTGCAAGTCGCTGCTGATATCGCGATTGAGACTGCGCGGCAACGGCGGTTCCGTGAACGAGTGCTGATAGATCAACGCATCGGCGGAGTCGGCCTGGTACGGGAGCCGGCCCGTGGCCAATTCGTACAGCATGATGCCCAGGCTGTAGAGATCGGCGCGTGCATCGACCGCATCGCCGCGGGCCTGTTCTGGGCTGAGGTAGCTCGGCGTGCCCATGGCAGTTCCGGTCAGGGTGCCGCCGTCTTCGCCGAGAATTTTGGCGATGCCGAAATCGGCGAGCTTGAGCAAACCATCCGCCGTGACCATGCAGTTGGCCGGCTTGATGTCGCGATGGACGATGCCGGCACTGCCGGCGACGCGCAGGGCCTCGGTGAGTTGAGCGATGTAACCGAGGGTTTCGGTGAGCGGGAACCATCCGCCAGCGGCACGACGCTCCTTCATCAGGCCGCTCATGCTGTGGCCGGCGACATGCTCCATGACGAAGTAGAGCTGTCCTCCCTGCACCCCCGCATGATGGACTTGCACGATGTGCGGACTGATCAAGGCCCCGCTCGCTCGCGCTTCGGCCTCGAAGCGGCGGCGCAGCTCCGCATCGCCAGCGAGGTGCACCGGGAGAATCTTGATGGCGACCAAGCGATCGACGGAAATCTGCCGGGCACGATAGACGGCACCCATGCCGCCCTGGCCCAAGAGATCACCAATTTCAAAATCGGGCCAGCGCGTTCCCGACAGCGGACCACGTCGACCGTCCGTCGACAGCGGCGTGGTCACCCGCGTTGTGCGACCGGTGCCGCGACTGACCGGCGTCGGCGTTGGCGGTACGGGCGTTCCCGCTGCTACCGCGAGGCGGGTGTCCTGATCTCCAGTCCAACCGGCCGCCGGGCGGCGCGTCGTGTTCATGCCCGTAAAGGGTTGTCGTTGCGGACGGGTTTTCTCTTCGGCGTCTGCACCCAGACGTCTGGTTTCGTCATCCCCGGACCATGGCGTGTGCTCAGGCATGGTCATTCCACTGCCGCCGGCGTTCCACCGAGCCGCCACGCAATCGCGAGCGTCACCGCCGGGCCGTTTTCCGTGAGTTCGATGCGAGCGCCATCACCATCCAAGTCATGTTCGCGCCACCACCAGCCCAGATCGAGCATGGCAACCAACGGACGACTGATGCGGTATTCGATCCCGACCGAGGATCGTTGAACACGCCATCGCCCTCAATGCGAAAGCGGGAGACCGCATACCCGGCGCCGACGAACGCGGTGCCGCCCCACCGATCGTTCCAGCTCCAGGCCACGCCACCGAGAAGGCGTCCTCCAAAAGTCTGTAATCTGCCGAGATCAGCAGCACTGTCGCTCACTACCAGATCTGCAGCGATAGCTGGAGCCCATTTTCGACCCGGTGCCGGCCACGCATACCAGCCACGTAACCCAGCCGCAACACTACGGGTAAAACGATCGTCACCTGTGCTCGTGGCACCGCCATCGTGGACGACATAGTCGAAGGCCAACGTGCGCATCTCAATACCCAGACGCAGGTCCCCACCCACCGCCTCACTAGCAGAAAGCAGAGCCCCTACAACGAGGAGGCCACAGATACTCGGCACTGGTGGCATGGTCAAGCTTATGCTATCCGGGAGCGCAGGAGCGACAGCACGAATTTTGGCCGATGACTTCGGGAATCGCGCGCATCCGTGGGGTCGGTTGACAGCACTATAGATTCAGAGG
>CAYQAQ010000416.1:0-3107 GCA_964415495.1 uncultured candidatus Brocadiaceae bacterium
GGTTGAGATTACACTGGGCCGTGGAACGTTTGCTCAGGATCAGCAGGGTGTAATTAAAAGTGGCAGGAAAGCGTGAAAAGCCTTGAGGCGATAAGATAGAGGAGAAATCGCCACAGTCGAGGACAGCATCCATGGGACAGCGAATTGATTCGTCAACAAATCTGGTGGGGAATCTGGAAGCGCGCTTGAATCGGCATCCGGAACTGAGAGATAAAATTGTGGCGCTGTTGTCAGTGGTCGAGAACGCCGAAGGTGACATTGTCAAAGCCAATGCCGCTGAAGAACGCGTGGTTGAAGAAATCCGTCAAATTGGCCAAACGGCATTACAGGCATGGGCGACCGGTCAAAACCAAGTTCAACGGGAAGTCTTCACAATATCCCAACCGCAAGCCCATCGTACCCGTCAAAAAAAATCTACTGGTACAGCCGATTTGGACGGATTGAAGTCATAGAACAGATTTTCACGCTGGGTAAAGGTGCCGGGATTGTGCGGCCCTTCAGTCAGTCTGCCGAAGTTCATTGTCGCGGCTATTCGTTGCCCCTGCAACGCCTGATTACCGACTTTGGGGCGGATGCACCATTTGGCCAAATTCCCGCCAAGCTCCAGGAACATCATGGGATTACGGTGCCGATTAGTTCGGCCCAAGCGATCACCGAACAACATGCCGCCCAGATTTTACAAATCGAGTTGGCACGGCTACCGAATACGATGCCGAACGGCGCGGGGGTCGCTTGTATCATCACCGAAATTGATGGCAGTATGATTCCGATTGTGACCACCGCCGCCGAGACCGATGCGGCAGGGGCCGTTGTGGATCGTCGCACCACGCGGCAAATCGGTTGGCAAGAAGCCCGTTTAGCCTTTTCCCGGCCATCGACTCAAACCACACCGATTTTTGGCGTCACCATGGGCAGCGTTGATGAGGCGGGCGCACAACTATTTGCGACGGCGATTCGGGTGGGTGTGGGAGATCTGACGTTCGTCCATGCTGTGGGCGACGGTGCCCCCTGGATTGCCGACCAAGTAGCGGAACATTTCGGGCCACCGGGACGCTATTTGCTGGATTTCTATCATCTCTGTGAGTATCTCGCCGCCGCCAGCCAGAGTTGTGACCCTGACGATGCCAAATCCTGGTTGACCGTCCAAAAACGGCGGCTCAAACGGAATCATATTGCCGCTGTACTCAAAGCCCTTCAGCCCTTTCTCGAAGTCGATACCATAGCGGATCAAGTGGCCCCGGTGCGCGCCGCTGACCGCTATATCCGCAATCGCTTGAATCAGTTGGATTACAAAGGCGCGATTGCGGACAAATTACCGATTGGTTCCGGTGAGATTGAAAGTGCACATCGCTATGTCATTCAGCAACGTCTCAAGCGGGCTGGTACTTGGTGGGCCATCGACAATGCCAAGGCGATGTTGGCATTGCGCGTGCTCCGGATTAACCAAGATTGGACGGCTTATTGGCGGGAACTCAATCAGAAAGCGGCTTAACTCAAAATGCCACTTTTAATTACACCCGCCCGCGAATGAATTCTATCCATTAGGCACAAGTCTGTAGAAGTGTTACAGCGAATGGGTTTTGGCGGTTGATTGTGGGAGAATAGCGACAGTCAACTGCTCAAACGGATTAGTGGAGCCAGCGCCTTATGCAAGATTGGGTGAAGCATTGGATCGTCTAAAGGATCAATTGCGGCGTGTTTTCGGACTATCGGCATGGCCGCCGCCTGCAAGAACTGTTGCAGGGGTTGAGTGCGCATCCGGGGAAAAGCGTGCCCGCAGCGCTGGGCCAAGCGAAGGCAATCCAGGCGGCCTATCGGTTTTGGTCGAATTATGATGTGAAGGCCAGCCAGATCATTGAAAGTCAGCGAGGGGCTGTGGTGCAGCGGATCAAGGCAGCGGGGAATGTCGTGTTGGCGGTGCAAGACACGACGGATTTGAATTATGGGACGCACCGTCCGCAGACCCGTGGATTAGGCTATATCAACAAGACGGTGCAGCAAGGGATTAAAGTCCAGAGTTGTCTAGCGGTGAGTGGGGACGGCTTGCCCTTGGGATTATTGGCACAACAGACCTGGACGCGCGCGGAACGAACCGGAAAACGGGCGGACTATAAGAAAAAACCGACCTGTGAGAAAGAAAGTCAACGCTGGTTAGACACGATGCAAGCCGCCGAAGTCGGGCTGGATGACGTCACAGTGGTGCATGTCGGCGACCGGGAAGCGGATATGTATGACTTTTTCGTCCAAGCGCAGCGATTAAAGACCCAAGTCTTGATTCGGGCGGTGCAAAATCGTAAAGTGCAGCATGAGTTGGATTATTTGCTGCCGACGATTACCCAAGCGCCCGTGCTGGGAGAACGCACGATTGCGTTGCAACGCCAGCCGGAACGTCCGGCCCGCGAAACCCAAGTTCAACTGCGGGCCATGGCGGTGACGCTGGAAGTCCCGGCCCAACATCCCCACCGCAAAGAGTTTCAGCCCATCACGATGAATGTTTTATTAGTCGAAGAAGTGAATCCACCGCCTACCGGGGAGAAACCGATTCGCTGGCTCTTGCTGACCACCCTGCCGATTGATACGGCAGCACAGGCGTGGCAATGCGTCACCTGGTATACCTATCGTTGGTGGATTGAGCGATTTCATTATGTGCTCAAACAAGGTTGTCAAATTGAAGCCCTGCAATTGGCCAAGGGCAGTCGCCTCGGTAAGGCATTAGCGACCTATTCGATTGTCGCTTGTCGGTTATTAACCTTGATGGAAACCGCCCGCCAACAACCGAACGAGACTTGTGAGACGATCCTCACGTCCCCCGAATGGCGCATCCTGCGGCGCAAATTTCAACCCAAAAGTCGCGCCCAGAAACCGCCCACCTTCGCTCAAGCGATCATCTGGATTGCCCAACTGGGCGGCTTCCTCGCCCGTAAACAGGATGGCATGCCGGGAGTCAAAACCTTATGGCGGGGGATTAGTAAATTGCATGATTTAATCGAAGGTGTGCAACTCGCCCCCAAGACTTAGGCACAGTCAAGGTTTCCCCAACTTGTGCCTAATGCATAGAATTCATTCGCGGGCGGTTGAGCGGCGGAGTCGGTAGAAATATTCCAGGG
>CAYQAQ010000417.1:0-3104 GCA_964415495.1 uncultured candidatus Brocadiaceae bacterium
GGCCCTTCGCCGCCACGCGTCGCGTATCGATCGCGACCTACGCCGATGACTTCTTATTGCTGCGCCGCCTGCAGGAACTCGGTCTGCCGCTGTTGTCGGGTCCGCACCTGATGGAGGGTGGCTGGCGCAGTCGCACCGGGGTGGCCTTGGCACTTAACGCCCAGGGCTTGGACAACGAATACTCGCAGATGGATCTGCTCGCCATGGGGCTGGTCGCGGCGGCGCGCATTCGTCAGCGCCAACTCGGCACCGACGCCGCTGACGGCGATCTGCGCTTTGCGATCTACGGTCTGACTGCCAGCTCGCCCTCGCACGAATACCTGGAGCGCCAAGTCGTGCAGGAAGCGCTGCGCAGCGGCCTGGTCTTGCGCCGTACCAGCCATCTGCCGGAGGAGGCGTGCGCGCACCTCGGGCGCTTGTTGGAATGAACGCCTGATTTTTCACAGGAGACACAGAGACGCGGAGAATCCGCAGGAGGAGAGAATCAATTTACGGTTGTCTCCTCTTCTTCCTCTGCGTCTCTGCGTCTCCTGTGAATGCATCCCCGAGAGTGCGCCCAACCACCGGTGGGGCGTCCGATGAATCGTTACGACGGCACCGCTGCCGTGATCGTGCCGCAGGCGGTAGAAAAATTGCCGCTCTATCATTGGCGACCCGGTGCCCGCTTG
This sequence comes from uncultured candidatus Brocadiaceae bacterium, assembly GCA_964415495.1. Classification (GTDB taxonomy): domain Bacteria; phylum Planctomycetota; class UBA11346; order UBA11346; family UBA11346; genus CAYQAQ01. The sequence continues at coordinate 669 of CAYQAQ010000417.1, forward strand.
CTGTGTGTGGGCAGTCGTGCGGGCCCGGTGTTTGCGCCGGAGCTGGATCAGGAAGAAGGGTCGACCTTTCGTCGCGCTGTGACGCCCGAACTCGTGCACGAAGTCCTGCACAAAATGCCGGTCGATGCGATCGCGGCGACGTGGTGCGAATCCTTGTGGTTTCCCTATGGCTTGGCCACGCTCGCTGCTGCGGATACGCCGCTCATTATCACCACCAACGGTCTGGGCGATGTCGAGCCCTGGCTCGAGCGCGTCGCGGCGTGGTTGCTGTTGGTGTCTGGGCCGCTGACCCCGGGCGCGCAGCGCATTCTCGCGGCGGGTCGGCATGTCGAGATCCTGCTCGGGCTGGAGGGGGATGACGTGCTGCCCGATCTGCCCTGGGCGCGCGCCAGCGCCATTCATCTCGTCCCGCGTTTACCCTCGGCGCATCCGCAGCAGCGGCGCGACTGGTACGCCGCCATCCGGCCCCAGCTAACCGGTCTGAGCGTCTACGACGAAGACACGCCGCATACCGACTGCGTGTGCGGGGAGCGGTTGATCTGGCGCAGTGGCGGCCGCTCGCGCCGCGACGCCCTGACCGACGCCGGTATCTGCAGCGCCTGCCAACGGCCCTGGCCGGCTCCGGTTTGCAGTATCCCCTGATCGCTGTGGGTTGGTCGTCATAACCGCCTCCCACCGCAACTGCTTGCATGCGCACGCTTGCTTGCCATGGTGCGCCGTCCCAAACGGAGTGTTGTCATGGCTGACCAGCGTACCCTCATCTTGATCAAGCCCGATGCCGTCCAGCGCGGCCTGATGGGGGAGATCCTCGGCCGTTTCGAACGCAAGGGCCTGACCCTGGTCGGCGCCAAGCTCGTGATCGCCAGCGATGCGCAGGGCCGGCAGCACTACGCCGAACACGCTGAAAAGCCGTTTTTCCCCAGCCTGCTCGGCTTCATCACCAGCGGCCCGCTGCTCGCGTTGGCCCTCGACGGAGACGAAGCGGTCGCGGTCTGCCGCAACCTGATCGGTGCTACCGACGGTCGCAAAGCCGCCCCTGGTACGATTCGCGGCGATTACGGCATTTCCCGCTCTTCAAACTTGGTCCACGGCAGCGACAGCGTCGAGTCCGCCCAGCGCGAACTCTCCATCTGGTTCCCCGTGGGCCTGACCACCTGGACGCGCTGCGACCGTCCGTGGCTTGATTCCGAATAAGTCGGTCCAGCATCCTTTTCTAGCGTCAACGCAATACCCCGTGGTGTAACGGTAGCACAAGAGATTTTGGCTCTCTTAGTTCAGGTTCGAATCCTGGCGGGGTAACTTTTTGGCGTGGTTGGGGCCGTACAGTGGTCGGTCAGCACGAGGCGCCTTTATTCTATGAAGGCCTTGCGTCACCTGACGTCCCTCCTATACCACATCGGCCATGGTGTCCACCGATATGCGATATGTCGCCGTGTCCCTGTTGGGGTGCTTGATCGTTGCGACTGCGGCTGATGCGTGGCGCGAGCTTCAACCCGCGGTCATCCAGAGCCGATCAGCATTGGCGGCGGAACGCAGCAGTGGCCGAACCCGATTACAGCAATGGCCGCGCGGAGATGTTGAGGTGGGATTGCGCGCCATTTTGACGATTCAGGACTCGTGGCTCCTGGAATCTATTGATGCGAAAGTGGTCACAGCCCTCGAAGGCCTCCGTGCCACCCTCGCTTCAGGTCCAGATGAGGCATGGAAGATTCGGGCGCGCATACTTGAGGCGCGTATCGCGGCACTGCGCGGCAAACACGGATTGGCGATGGAGCAACTGGACGGGATTCTGAGCGCAGCTTCAACTGAAGCAGCCATTGATGCGGCGGTGGCTTTGGCAGACCTTGCCGAAGCCGTCGGAGATCATGTCCGGACGGATCAGGCGCTGGCTTTTGCACGTCGGCTCGTGTCTCAGCCGGAGATTCGCAATTATTATCGTGGCGTGATTGATTTCGCAGGTATTGCCAGCCGGAAAGGGCTGCAAGTCCCCTTTCTTGATGATGCGGCGACACGCAAACTGTATGAGCAGAGTGAGGGGCACCGCAAAGCGGGCCGATTCGCCCAGGCGATCAGTGGGTATGACCGTCTTCTTGTGCAGCGAGCCGATTCGCCACTAGCCGTCGCCGCTCGTATCGGACGTGAGCGAAGCCGGGCCGAGACTGGGCATGTACGCGAAGCCCAGACGGAACTGGTCGCGATCATTGCAGCCCATGAGGGTTCGGTCTGGATCGGCCAGGAGCTGACATCCGAAAAATCGGTCAGTGTCGATTCGGTTGGGCATGGTGGTCCTTACTTGCTTGAGGCTGACACGCATTCGAGCCTTGCGGTGGTGAACGGGACGGGCGTGCTAGATGTCCTGCCGCAGTCCGCTCGTGATGAGCTGGAAGATGCAGGGGCGACGATGAGCGATGATGGATTCGTTGCTCCGTTCGCTTC
>CAYQAQ010000418.1:0-3088 GCA_964415495.1 uncultured candidatus Brocadiaceae bacterium
CGAGCCAGACCTCGATGCGGTTGTCTCCCTCCCCGCTCGCCACTCGCTCCTCGCCGCTCACTCTCATATCGTCCCATACTGCCGCAACTTCGCATACAGCGTCGAGCGATCGATACCGAGCAATTCCGCCGCCGCCTTTTTGTTACCGCCGCAGTGCTCAAGAATGCGCAGGATGTGCGCCTTTTCGACTTCGGCGAGGGGAACGATCGGCGTCTGCATGATGACCGTGCCAGGGCCGCGCACGGATTCAGGCAGGTCGGCGAGCGTGATCGTCTTGTCGGCAGCGAGAATGCAGGCGCGTTCAATGGTATTGCGTAATTGACGGATATTGCCCGGCCAGCCGTGGCGCAGCAGCATGGCGCGCGCTTCCGGTGCTAACTTTTTGAGGGGCTGCGCCAGACGCTTGGCGTTTTCATGCAGGAAGTGGTCGATGAGCAGATCAAGGTCACCCGGTCGGCTGCGCAGCGGTGGCAGGGTCACCGTCAGCACATCCAGGCGATGTAGCAGGTCCTCGCGGAAATCACCGCGCGTGACTTCCTCGCGCAGGTCACGGTTGGTGGCGGCGATCAGCCGCACGTCGACCTTGCGGATGGCACCGTCGCCGACGCGCTGCACTTCACCCTGTTCGAGCGCGCGCAACAGCTTGGCTTGGGCGGTCAACGGCAGTTCGCCGATCTCATCGAGAAACAGGGAGCCGCGATCAGCCAATTCGAACAGGCCCGGTCGGGTCTCATCCGCGCCGGTGAAAGCGCCTTTGACGTGGCCGAACAAGGTCGATTCGACCAGCGATTCGGCGATCGCAGCGCAATTGACCACCTGCAGCGGCAGCTCAGACCGACTCGAATGCTGATGGATGGCGCGCGCGACCAATTCCTTGCCGGTGCCGCTTTCACCGAGGATGAGCACGGCGGCTGGCGTCGGTGCGGCTTTACGGATGAACGCCTGCACCGCCAGCATCGCCGGATCTTTGCCGACCAGATTGATCGGCTTGGTCGTCGGTTCGGTTTGCAAGCGATCGACCTCGGCTTCGAGTTCGGCGACATGGCTGGAGTTGTGCAATTGCACGGCCATCTGATTGGCGACGGCCGCGAGAAATTCGAGATCGACGCGAGTAAAGCTGCCGCTGCCACTGACGCGATCGACGTAGAGGAGAGCATGGATCTCGTCGCCAATGCGCAGCGGTGCGGCCATCGCACTGCGCACGCCGGCCATCACCATGGAGGACGTCGGATCGAGATCGCCCTCGCTGGTGCACAGCAGCGCTTCTTTACGGCGGCGAACCTCGGCCAGCAGGGTGCGCGCAAACGGCGTGGCTCCGAAGCGCGCGCGCAGCCGGCGTTCATGCGTTGGCCACAGTTGCCACTCGTCTGGCGCGGGCAGGAACACGGCGCAGCGATCGCCGTCAAGAACATCAGCGGCGGCATCATCGAGTAATTCAAACAGTTCATCGCGCGAGGTGACCTCGTTCGCGCGCAGCACGAATTGGTGCAACAGCACGAGGTAGGCATTGGTGCGCTCAAGAATCCGCGGGTCGGCCATCTCGCGTCGCACCAGTAACTCGCTGCGTTCCGTCAGGCCTTCAATGTGGGCGGGATCGGCCCAGCCTTCGTCCTCGTCGGCGACGGTACGCTCTGGGCTGACCGGCTCTTCGTCGTCATCGACTTCGTTCTCGAAGCGCAGATAGGTTTTGCCGATGCGGAAAATGCTGCCGTCGGCCAGCGGCAGTTCTTCGATACGCCCTTGTTCGGTCCACGTCCCATTGCTCGACCCGAGATCGCGCAGCTGATAGCTATCGCCCGTGCTGATCAGTTCCGCGTGATAACGGCTGGCCTTGGGATCGCCGATCTGAATGAGGTTGCCGCCATCGCGGCCAATGGTCACGGTCTGACCGGTCAGGCTGATCGCCTTGCCGCGACCGTAGCCATCAATGATACGCAGAGTGGGCATGTCGCCATCATTGCCCAACTCCAGAAGTCCGGAAGTCCGGAAGTTATCCTTGCGGCGAGTCGTCACGGAACGACTTCTGAGAAAAGCGCATCGTCACTAGGTGTTGATGAGGACTCAGAAAGTTATCGTCATCCTATGTAACCAAGGCTACCGTCGAGGTTTGCATGAAGTCCTTGACTAGGGGGGGGAGAACCACGCACGGTACGCCCCATGGGCAGTCGAGACTGAGCGTGTGGCTGATGCGCGCCGCATTTGGACCTGGGCAGACGCCTTGGCCCGACGCGTCTGGTATGCGGACGCATCGGCGGACATCGATCCGGCCGAGGCCCGTCGCCGCCTTGCCTCACTCGACAAGGACCAGCGCGAGCGTGGCCTCAGCGATGCTGATCGCCTCTTTAATCAAGCAGAACGGGCGCGCAGTGAACGCCGGTGGTCGGATGCGTTAAACGCCTATCGCGATTTCCAACGAAATTTCCCAGCGGATGAACGGCATCCTCGGGTGCGATGGGCAGAAGGAGCTTGCCTTCGTGGGCAAGGGCGTATTGCCGAAGCCATACAATGGTGGCAGGCTTTCTTCGTCGAAATTCCCGCTGGAGTTCAGCGGGGAGCTACGGTTGAGAGCCTAGTCGACAGTCATCTGACGGATCTGGGCGACCTGAATGGTGCACGTGGCTGGATTGATCGTGGATTGCAGGTGGTCCGAGAGCATCCACCCGAACCGAAGTCGGATTGGTGGGCTGCGGCTCGGGGCTTGTTGGTGCGGCAAGCGCTGCTGGCGTGGATCAGCGAGCACTACGAGCGCGCCGAGCAAGCGCTCGAATCGGCAAAAGCCTATCCGACGGGCATCGACACCGTGGTCGATTTGGCACCTGGCAGTGCGCCGATTCCAGGCGCGCTGGAACGCCTCTTGGCCGCGCTACGGGCGCGCCAACCCTTGGTCCCTGCCGAAGCCCGTGATGCCCGGCATGGCAAAGCCGTCTTGATGCTCGCCTCTGCGCAGTGGGCGGTCCTGGAATGGCGTTTCCCCGAGGCCCTTGATGCTTTTGCGCGGGTGACCGACCCTGATTATCCAGCGTCGTCGCACCAGCCACCACCAGCCTGGAGCGAAGGCGAACGACGCATCCACCTTCCTCCGGGGACC
>CAYQAQ010000419.1:0-3077 GCA_964415495.1 uncultured candidatus Brocadiaceae bacterium
CGAGTTCGAATCTCGTTGGGAGTACCACCCAAAACCCCGGGAAATCCCCGGGGTTTTGCTGTTTCTGCTTTTCAGCGCTGCGCGCAGAGCGTGGACTTAACGCCGTCGCTTGGCCGCTGAGGGCTTCGCGGCCGCCTTTTTCGGTGTCGGCGCAGCAGGGCGCGTTACCGTGCTGCGCTTGGTCGGAGCGGCGGCCTTGACGGCTCGCGCCTTTCCGGGCTTTGCTGCAACCGCCTGCTTCGCGGTCGACTTGGCGGGCTTGGCGGCCGGCTTGGGAGCGCGCGTTGGCGCTGCGGTTTTCTTGGTCGATTTCGCGCGGGGTGCTGACGAGGTCTTAGCCTTGGTCTTGGCTTTCACGCTCACGGCGGCTTGTGCGGCGGGCGCTGTTTTCGGCACGCTGCGGGTCTGCTTCGGCGCAGGCTTTTGTGTAACTTTCGGTGCCATTTTCGGCTCAACTTTTGGCGTTCCAATGGTCTGCGGAACGGCCTTGGTGGTTTTGACGACTTTGACGGTGCTGGGCGTGGCGCTGATGGCAGCACCAGAAGCTGCCGCCAGCCACGCCGTGCGATACGCGGGCAACTTGGGAATCACCGTGCGCGCGACCGGTTCGACATCGATGGTGATGGCATCGGCGAGCGAACGAGGATGAATGTGATTGAGCAGCGCATGACCCAGCAGCGCCGCACCGGCGGCCGAGGCCTGGGCGAGATTGGTCAGCGCGATCGGATTCTTGGGGAACAGCGACGCCAACACCGCGAGGAAGGTCGTGTTATTGCGGAACCCGCCCTCAACGAAAATGGTGGTGCCATCGCTGATGTCGGTGCGGCGCAGCGCGACTTCGCTCTGCAAGGCGAGCGAGACGTTGAGCAGATCGTGGCTGGTGGCGCTGTCGCTGAACCACGCCGGCTTGCGTCCGGCACGCAGTTCGTCGACGGTGAACAGACGCGCGCCGTCGCGGACGCCGCCACGGACGCCGGCGAATTGGCTGGGATAGGCGCCCGGCATGAAGCCACGGTCGGGATCGCTGATGCTGGCTGCGAGCCGTTTGGCATCGAGGCCGGTATCGGTGCCGCCGATGGCGTCGTGGTAGAGCGCATAGTCCATGCCGCCCATCAGGAAGCTGACTTTTTGCGCGTTACCGAGGGCATCGAGGTTAAAAATGACTTTGCGCCCGAGTTCGTCGGGGCGGTACGCAATGCTGGGCACACGGTGCATGGCGACGCACCAGGTGCCGGTGCTGTTGAGCACGAAGTCGCGCTCGCCGAACTTGACCAGATAGGGGAGCAGGGCGGCGTTGGAGTCGTGAATGCCGACGGTCACCGGCAGTGCCGGTAATCCGAGTTCACGCTGCAGATCGCCGCGCAGGACGCCGAGGCGCTCCCACGGCGAGCGCAGGTTCCAATCAATTAACGCATCGACGCCGAGCGCCTTGGCAGCACTCGACGGACCACGCGTGCGCGGGTTGAACAAGAAACTGTGGTTGGCGGTGTAGGTCGGCTCGCTGGCTTTTTCGCCGGTGAGCAGATAGCCCCAGAATTGCGGATAATCGAGCAGATGGCGCACGCGCTGCCATTGCCCGGGCAAGCGCCGTTGCGCGAAGCGGATGGCTTTGGCCGGGTTGACCAGCAGCGGCAGATCACAGGTGCCGGTTTCTTCCTGCAGGGCGAGCGGATTGCCGCAGATGCGGTAGAAGTCTTCGTCGAGGCCGGCCTGACCGGCCGGTCCGAGGTCGTGCTCGTAGGCGATCACCGGCAGGCAGGGACGACCGGTCTGATCCAGTGCGGCCCAGGTCGCGCCATGGGTGGTCACCGACAGGGCGTGGAAGCGGTGGGTGCGATAGAGCGTTTGCAGTTCGCGCGTCAGCCACAACCAGATCGCTTCGATCTGTTCGGCCAGCAAGCCATCGGGGCCCATTTTGGCGGGGAAACTGGCTTGGCGCGCGGCGACGACCGTGAGCTTGCGGTCGAACAGGACGATCTTTTTATTGGTCTTGCCAATATCGATGACCGCAACGAGCTGGCTCATGGTGTCTCCCCGGAAACCATGGTGGGCGTCGGCGCTGATCCTGCAACGCGCAGGAGCTCGGCTTCGGCTTCGGCGTTCCAGCAGCCCTCGCGCAATTTGGCCGCCACGCTGGGGAATCGGCTGCCGAGCTGGTCGAGTTCGATCAGCGGCAGGTCTGTGAGCTGCGGATAGACCACGATCTTGCCCGCGACGGTCTTGTCGCGCACCGCGTCCAGCCCGGCGATGGCTCCGGCCATGCCGCTGACCGCCCCGACGCTGAGGTCGGTGTCCAGCTGCCCATTGAGGACTTTGCCCAGCACCACGCGCATGTCGTCGAGCGTCGAGCCCGAGGTACCGATCAGGTACAGACCCTTGGCGACCACCGGATTGAGGTCGACGGTGCACGCGACGCTGGCGGGAATGCCGGCGAACAAATTGATGATGCCACCGGGTGCGGCCTCGGCGATCAAGTCGGGAATCAATGCGGCGACCGGAGCCATCAGAAAGGCATAATCGACGCCGCCCTGTGGTGCGTCGCGACTAGGATCGAAGACGCGCACGGTGACGCCGCGCGCAGCGGCAAACGGCGCGACGCGCCGACGCAGAGTGTCGGCGCGCTCAGCATTGCGCACGCCGCCTTCGATGACGGCTCCGGGCTGCGAGGACGCCACCGCGCGCACCATCGCCATCACGCCCATCGGACCGCCCGCGCCGATGACGTTGACGTGGTCGCCAGGCCGCAATTCACCGTCGATCGGGATGCGCGCCAACGCATCAGCAGCACGCGTCGTCGCGGTGGTCGCCACGCGCACATTGCCGTAATGCACGCGACCCAGGGCGACCGTTACCGGTCGACTGAAAGTGGCACCGCCGGTGGCGATGACGAGCAGGCCCCCATTCGCCAAGCGGGGAAAGAGTCGCTCGATCTGATCGGCGTCAGCCCCTGCGACGATGATGTCGTCGAAGGTGGCCTGCGACGGCGTATCCAAGGCGATCGGTGTGAATCCCGCCGGCGCACTGCCAATGGCAAAGCGCTCACCGCTGACGCTGGTGTCGACCTCGCTGAGGTCGAT
>CAYQAQ010000420.1:0-3068 GCA_964415495.1 uncultured candidatus Brocadiaceae bacterium
ACCACTTGAGGTTGCGCGCAGCGCGTGGGTTTCGCCCGGCATTATGGCGACCAAATCACCGGGCAGGAGTTGCTCGGTGTCGCCTTCCCACTCGTGTTCGACCACGCCGGACTCAACCCAGAACAGTTCGCAGTAGTCGTGACCGTGGGCGGCGAAGCCCTCGCCTGCCGACCACGTGCGCCGGTGGACGTTGCAAGCGCGAACACCGCCGCTTTGGATTTGCCAGGAGAGCAAGGTCACGCCAGAGGAAGCCTAGCGTCACCGCCCAGGAAGCCAACCGGTGGCGGGAGCGTTACCCTGTCACCGCATGAGCACCACCCCCCGTCCTGCCCACATCCTGTGGATCACCGCCGATCACCTGCGCTGGGACAATATCGCCGCGCATGGCAATCCAGACATGGTCACGCCCAACATCGATCGCTTGGTACGCGGCGGCGTGACGTTTTCCCGCTGTTATGGTCAAAGTCCGATCTGCATGCCGAGTCGAGCGTCGTTCATGAGCGGCTGTTATCCCAGCCAAACCGGACTGATGCTCAACGGTCAGGATTTGCCGGCAGATTTTCCGCTCACGGTGGCGAACTGCCTCAAACCGCACTATCAGACCGTACAGTACGGCAAGTTGCACTTCCAATCACATCAGAACCACGATCTCGATCCACGCGCGCGCCATGGCTATGGCTTCGACCTCATGGCGCTGTCCGAAGAACCCGGTTGCTACGATGACGCCTACATCACCTGGCTGCGCGGCGAGCACCCCGAGCTCGTGCCCACCTTCACCGTGCCGCGTCCGCTATCCGCGGAACGGGGACAAGAGCGCCACCGCTTCGCCGTGCTCGATGCGCCCTGGCAGGCCAGCCACAGCGGCTGGCTCGGCACCATGGCCGAGCGTCATTTCACGACCTGGGGTGGCGTGGGCGCGCCGCAATTTCTGCATCTGGGTTTCTATGCGCCGCACCCGCCGCTGAATCCGACCAGCGCGATGATGGCCCCCTACCTCGATCGCCCCTTAAGCGAACCCGTGTGGCGTGAACAGGAATGGGCGGACAAGCCCGCGCCTTTGGCCGGCATGCTGGAACACGGTGCCGCGGAATTGGACCTCACCACGCTGCGCGGGTATCGCCAGCATTTTCGCGCCATGGTCACTGGCATCGACCTCGCGGTTGGTCAGATTCTCGCGGCTCTCGAACGGCAGGGATTGCTGGACGACACCCTGATCGTGTTTGGTTCCGATCACGGCGATGCCTGCGGCGACCACCGTCTGATCGGCAAGCATCCGTCGTGGTACGAATCGATTATGCGCTTACCGCTGGTGTTCCATTGGCCGCGCGCGCTAGCACCGCAAACCGTCGATGGGCTCACCGAGATGGTCGATGTGCTGCCGACCATGCTCGGACTCGCCCACCTTCCCGTCGATCGCCGCATGGCGGGGCGTGACCTCAGCGTCGATCTGCTCGCAGGCCGGGCACCGTGCGGACGACACGACGTGCTCGCCATGCATGGCGGTAACGATCTTATGCTGCGCGATGAACGCTGGAAATACTGCCGCTGGCAACGCGGCGACGAACGCAGCGAAGTGCTCTACGACCTGGCCACCGATCCCGATGAGTTCGTCAACCGCGCTCACGATCCCACCTGCGCCGCGGTCCTGCACGATTGCCGCGATCGCCTCGTCGGCCGCTTAAGCGCAGCAACGCGCAGCGTCCTCTTCCATGGACGTCGCTTCTAACGGTCTTTCACTGGGCGCGGCGTTCACGCTCTTCCGCGCGCCATGCAGCGATGCGGCGATGATCACCGGAGAGGAGGGCCTCGGGTACGCTCAGATCACGGAAGGTCCGCGGCCGCGTATAACAGGGATGATCGTAGGCCCCGGCCGCGAGGTCGGTTTCAGCGACCGCACTTTCGGCATTGCCGAGGGCCCCCGGCAGCAAGCGCACCACCGCGTCGACGATCACCAGGCTCGCCAATTCGCCGCCCGAGAGCACGATGTCGCCGACCGACACCAGCTCCGGCTGATAGAGCTCGACGATGCGTTCGTCGATACCTTCGTAGTGACCACACAGAATGGCAACATGCGGCTCCCCAGCCAACTCACGTGCCCAGGCCTGATCGAAGCGCCGCCCCTGCGGTGAAGTCATCAGCAAGCGCGGAGCCTGGGATCGCGTGCGCACATAATCCAAACACGCTGCCACCGGCGGAGCCGCAATGACCATACCCGGACCGCCGCCAAAAGGCCGATCGTCGATGGTCTTATGGCGACCACCGGCCCACATGCGCGGATCGATGACCTCGACCTCGACCAGGCCACGCCGCCGCGCCCGGCCAACGATGCTGGCGGCGAGATAGGGCTCGACCGCTTCGGGAAAGATGGAGAGGACGTCGATGAGCACGCCCAGATTCTGGCAACGGCTTGGCAAAGCAAAAGACCGAGGCCGCATTCCTGCGACCTCGGTCGGTGCCGATGGTTGGCCCGATGCTGCCGGCGGCCAAAAGGCTGCCGAGACACCGCCCCTGTCAGTTGTTCGCGGTCGGTGGATCGAGGACGTCAGCCACCTCGTAGATCACCGTCGTGCCACTGGTCTCGAAGGCGACGATCAAGAGATCCACCCCAATCGGTGACTGGGCCGCTGGCACGAAGGTCAAGCCCTCCGGAGCCAGATCACCACCGACGCCGGCGGCAGGCGTTTGGGTGAAATCGCGGTCATTGAAATAGCTCACGAATGTGGCGGCCAGCGGATTGCTGATGTCGTAGACCATGATGCCGCCGATGCGCTCCAGACCGATGAAGGCATAGGTCGTCTGACCGATCTTGCCGATGACCACGCCTTCAGGTTCAGGCCCCTTGTCGTCGCTGCGGTTATCCAAGGTGTTGTTGGTCGAGCTGGCATTGAAATGCTGCGGGAAGCGCTGCGCGGTGATACGTTCGAATTCACTGCCGCTATCATAGACCTGCACGCCAGTCTCGGCATCCCAGATGCTGAAGCTGCGCGCACCCAAGGCGACCACGCGACTGGAAGTGCTGACATCCTTGAGGATGTTCAGGCGACCCAGGTTGATGTTTTCTTCCAGAC
>CAYQAQ010000421.1:0-3056 GCA_964415495.1 uncultured candidatus Brocadiaceae bacterium
CGAGCTCAACTCGCTGGTGTCGCGCGGACTCAATGCGCTGCGCGGGTCGACGGGCAGGTCGAAGAGTTGGCCGCACTCGCCGAAGCGCCCGAGCTCATCGCGGGCCTCGATCGCGTGCTGCGTGATGCCGAAGCCGCGCGCCACGATGCCGCCTCCGCCCCTGCCAGGCAGCCCGCGCCGGGCCCTCGCGCAGCGCGTTCGCCAGCGCCACGCAAGCGCGGACCGAAGCGATGACGCAGGCTGCGTCGCTGTTCGCCCACGGTCCGGCGAGTGCGAGGCGGGGCCATTTGCTACTCGGCCCAGGCGATCGCATGCACCCGCGAGCTCATCGAGCAACGCGCCGGCCGCGTGTAAGCGTGGCCGACTCGCCGGACGGCGCGTGGGCCGAGTCGCCGCGCGTGGTGATGCGCGAGGTCATCGCCTCGTTGCCCGATCGTGCCCGACGGTACGTGCGCGTGCTCCGAACGCTGGCAGCGGAGCCAAGCGCCGCCTCGAGATCGCGCGCCGCGGCTCCAGCTACGTCCGCAAGGCACGTTAGTCCGCAGGACCGCTGACTGTCTGCAGGATGCCGGTGAGGCAATCGATCGCTTTGCTGAAGTCCTCGTCGCAGATCGACTCGATGCAGCAACGCACCTGCCTCTCGCCGTTCTCCTCGTAGTCGAGGCTCTCGCACACCTCGATGATCCGCGCTCAGGCGCCCGCGTTCGTTCACGCGTCGGGGGAATCCTTCGCAAGCGAATGGGGGGGGGATCCTCCGCGAGGTGAGAGGGATCCTCGCGCGACGCGATGTTTCTTCACATCGCGCAGTCGCACTCGGACGGCGCGTCGTCGTCGACTTCGCACGATCCCCACTCGTACAAGATGACGCAGTCCTGGTTCGTCACGAGCACGCGGCCTTCGCCTTGGTCGGCGCGATCCCACTGTGGGGAGCAACCGGGGCCGCCTTCACCCACGAAGTAGCCCGCGACGCAGCGCGCAGGCTCGGACGCGCCGTCGCAGAGGTTACCGTCCTTCGTCACGCGCTCCGGCTGCAACCATTTGCACGACAGGTTCGAGCCGCCGAACGGCTTGCCTTCCTCGGCGACACACGACGATTCATCGACGTGCGACTGGCACGTGCGCGCGTACTCCGTCCAGCACGCGCTGTCCGGATCGGCCGGGCACTCGGAGGCTTCGTCGGCGTCCTCGGAGCCGCAGCTCGCGAGCATCGAGGTACCTACCGCCGAATGCGTGCACCGCCGGCGGCGCCTCGGCCTCCCCTTCCTGATCCGCGCCCTGCTGGCGCGCCCTGTTACTCCAGCGGACCGCCGCTCGCGATCACCGCTGCCGCAATCCCCGGCTGCTGCCACAGCGTGTCCGCAGTGAGATGCGACAGCGGAATCGCGAGCCTCGCTCGAGGCGCCAGACGCTGCCAGAGTGCTCCGTGGCCACGTCGACGACCAGCCCAGCGACGATGTAGATGGAGTCCTCCGCGACCCCGATCGACTCGATGCCACCGAGATCGGATTCCAGCGGGAGGTTTACGACATCTGAGCCTTCGATCGAGCTCGACCAGAGCCGGACCGAGTCCCCCGACGTCAACCAGAACAGCTCCTCATCGTCGCCCGTGATGAACCAGACGCTGTCCGAGTCGTCGAGCGGTTCGAAGGCGAGTTTGGGTTCTTGCGCCCGCACGATGCCGCCTTCCGTGCCGACGAACAGGTAGTCGACCGAGGCCCAGAGCACGAAGGCCGGTTCGGGCGGATCGACGAGCGATTCGAAGTCGAGTGTGTCGAGATCCAGTGCAAGGATGGGCTCGCCATCCATCTCGGGCACCAGTAGACGCTCGTCATCGTAGATCGCCCACCCCATACTCTGCTGGCCGAGGTCAGTGATGAACTCCGCGCTCGGCTGTCCATCCTCGACTTGCCACAACTCGAAGGGTGAGGAATCGGGAAAGCCCTGGATGAAGGCTGTGGTGGGTGATCCCGCGAAGGCGAAGAGTTGCTCCTCCGTGACGAGCACCTCGGTCTCGTTCGCGCCGTCGTGGTCCATTCGAGTGACTGCGGATTCCATGTCGGTAGCGGTCTGCCCGGTCCTCGGCCCCGACGCGTACACGAAGTCCGCGGTGGCAATGACGGGACCTCCGACAACGGAGGTGGCTACGACGCGTCCCGAATCTCGGTCCAGCACCCAGTGCCGCGTCAACGGATTTCCGAGCACAGCGCCGACGTGGATGTGCGCGGCGGTCACGGCGATGTACCGCGGATCGACCTCGATCGGATCTCCATCCAGCACGGCTAGCAGCTCCGGCTCGGCCCAGACCGCGCCCCCTGACGACGAGGAGGAGGAGGACGACGATTCGGATGCGGACGAAGCGGATGAACTTCCGAGCGCTGTCGAGTCGGAACTCGTGGCAGTTTCACCTGTCTCAGCCGTGGTCGCACTCGTCGGCCTGCCCGTGGTCGTGTCGCCACCGCCTGAGCTCGAGCTACCACCCTCGTCCGTTGGCGCGACATCAGGCCCGCAGGAAGCGAGAACGAGGAGTGCCAGCCCTCTGGCGGATGCTCTTCTCACATGCATGGGACCGCCATGCACACCCACGTATTGATCTGATTCAACGACGTTGCGGTGAACCTGCGGAAGACGCTGCTGAGACCTGAGCCTCCGCCATCCGGCCCACCGACATGCGTGCCGATCACCGTCGGCTGACCACCAGTGTTGAAATACCAGTATGGTCCCCCGCTATGACCATCGCTCGTGACCGCGTCCGTCGCGATCGTGGTGTCGACGCCATTCTCCTGTATCACCGTCGCGGGATCATCTCCGGTATCACAGGGCAGAACTTCGTAATGAGAGTTTGCTACGCAACCCGAGGGTGCACCCGGCGCGTTGCAGGCCGGGTAGCCGTCGTGGCGGAAGTCGTTGTTCAGCAGTACTCCATCGCTCAACGCCTGCTTGAGCATCGACGGAGGGTTTGGGGGACACCCAACGGGTGGCGCAGGTATCAGCGTAGGCCTATTCGCGAGCGCGACCACAGCGTAGTCGTACGCGTAGTAGAAATAGGCCGTCTGATT
>CAYQAQ010000422.1:0-3054 GCA_964415495.1 uncultured candidatus Brocadiaceae bacterium
CCGCGTTAGCCGAACGACTCGGCCTCGCCGAACGCGTGCGCTTCCTCGGCTTCCAGGCCGACCCGCGCCCCCTCTACCGCGCCGCCGACCTCGCCGTGCTCGCCTCGCGCGCCGAGTCCCTGTCCAACTTTCTCATCGAAGCCCAGGCGCACGGCCTGCCCGTCGTCGCCGCCCGCGCCGCCGGCGTGGACGAGTGTATCCAGGAAAACATTACCGGCGTGCTCGTCGCCTCCGACGCGCCCGACGCCCTCGCCGACGCCCTGCGCGCCTGGATCGAGTCCCCCGCGCGCCGCGCCGACGCAGCCCCCCGCGCGGTCGCCTTCGCCCGCGCCGCCTTCTCCCCCGAAAGCCGCGCCCGCGATTACCTCGACCTCTTCGCCCGCTTGCGCGCGACTCTTGCTGGCTAGCCCACTTTCTGCTCCCTCAGCACGCATGCCCGCTCTGCGCGTCGTTTTTCTCTTCTCCTTCGCCCTTGTCCTCGCCGCGTTCGTCCGCGCGCAAAACCCCGCGCCCGGCCTCATCACCCTGCTCGACGGCGCGCCCCACCGCCTCGTCGCGGTGACAAACGGGCAACTTTTTGTCGAACACGACGGCCATCGCATTCGCGCTCCCTCCGGCGCCGAGTGGACCCTGGTCGGCGACCCCGCCGCCCTCTTTCCGCTCGCCGACTGGTCACCCAACCACTTCACCCAACGCTCTCCCAAACCCGATCACCTCCACCCGCCGGGCGGCGCTTGGGTCGGACGCGTTTCCATCAGTCACGGACAAGGCCGCGATCCCTTGGGCAAACCGGCGACCAGCCGCTTTCTTGAGCGCTGGCCCGACGCCCTCCAGGCCGAAGGTATCGTCGTCACCACCTGGCTCATCGACGGTTTGCCCGGACCCGCTCGCATCAAAATCTACCGCGCCGGGCAGGATAGCTTTTTCAGTATCGGCGAAGAGTTCGAAATCCCGCCGCCCGACCGCCCCGGCCAAGCCCTCGTCCTCGCCTGGCAAGACGGCGCCTTCCTTCCGCCCGCGCCCCGCTTTCCCTCCGCCACCGCCGAGTCCGCTCTCCGCGCTGCGCGCCTCGACGATGTCGCCACGCTCACCCGTCTGCTCGCCGCCGCCCCGTCTCTGCTCCGCGCCACCGACTCGAGAGGCGCCACCCTCCTGCATCACGCGGCCGACGCCGGCGCCCTGCAAACCGTGCGTTTGCTCCTCGCCCAAGGCCTGTCGCCCAACACCCGCGACCTCGCCAAACGCACCCCCTTGCACTACGCCGCCGCTCTGGGCCGGAGCGCTGTCGTGGACGCCCTGCTCACTGCCAAAGCCTCCCCCGACCCGCTCGACTCCACTGGTCGCACGCCTCTCTCCTTTGCCGCTGATCGCGGCCACTCCGCCGTTGCCGTCTCCCTCGCCGCCCAACGCTCCGTCCGTGTGGATCGTCCCGACGACGACGGCTCCACCCCGCTCCGCCTCGCCCTCTCGCGCGGCCACGCCGACATCGCCCGCTCCGTCCTCGAACGTGCGCCCCGCGCAGTCGATTTCAAGGACGAGCAAACCGCCCGCGTGCTCGCCTCCCTCGCTGCGCGCGGTCGCACCGCCGGCGTGAAACTCTTTCTCGAAAAAGGTGTGCCCCCCGACACCACCGTGCGCGGCACCCACGCCCTGCTCGCAGCCTCGCGGCACGATGACCCCGAGTTGATCGACGCCCTTCTCGCCGCGGGAGCCCAACCCGACCAAGCCTCCGCCGAGGGCCTTACCCCGCTCATGATTGCTGCCCGCGCCGGCCACGCCCGCATCGTGCAAAGCCTGCTCGCCGCCGGCAGCTCGCCCGCCGCCCGCACCATCGATGAGCGCGGCCCCCTTCACTTCGCTATCTTCGGCGACGACCCCGCGACCGTTTCCGCCCTGCTCGCCCTCGACCCCGCCGCCGCCCTTGCCGATTCCCCCGGCCAGCCCTCGCCGCTCGCCCTCGCCCTCATCCTACGCGCCCACAAGGTCCTTCCCCTGCTCGAAGCCGCAGTCGGTAACGGCCCCTGGTTGCCCGTCGCGCCCGAACAACGCGCGCCCCACCACCACTACGCCCTTTTCCTTGCCATCGCCGACGACCGCGCGCCCCTCGTTCGCTCGGCCCTCGCCCACGGCTGGTCGGCCGACACCCAATTCAAAGGCTGGCCCGCCCTTCGCCTGGCTCAACTCTACGGCGCGTCGGAAAACTCCGCCTTGCTCGCCGCCGCCGGCGCGACCTCGACCGACGACCAACCCCTATCGCTCGCCGGCGCACGCGAACTCGACGCCCGTATCGCTCCCGTGCGCACCATCCGCCCCGACGACCCGCGAGATGCCAACGAAGAGTTCCCGCCCACCCAGGTCACCGTCGAATTCCTCCTCGGTTCGGACGGCGCCGTGCTCTTGCCCCGCGTCCTCGCCTCTCCCGACAAACGCCTCTCCCTCGCCGTCCTCTCCGCCCTGCCCGAATGGCGCTTTACTCCGCCTAGTCGCGAAGGCCGCGCCGTCGCCACACGCGTCGTCCTCCCGCTCGCCTTTGAGGGCTCCGCCGAGCGCGCCTACGCCACCGGCCAGCTCGACGAACCGCCCCGCATCTTGCACCGCGAGGTCCCCGTGTATCCCTACGCGCAACGCCGCGCCGGCGGCGAAGGCCGCGTGGTCCTCGGATTTGAAGTCTCCGCCGAAGGCCGGGTGGAAAACGTCTCCGTGCACGAATCCAACAACTCCGTTTTCGAGGAGCCCGCCATCGCCGCGCTGATGAAATGGCGCTTCACCCCCGGCCGTCGCGACGGAGAACCCGTCCGCACCCGCCACATCCAGCCGATGCATTTCCTGATGTCCCGGTAAGACTGATACCGCCAACCGGGCGCGCGGACGCCCCCGCCCACCGCTCCACCTCAACTATCTGCGCGCGCCTCCGCCTCTTCCCCAACAACCCCGGCGGCCGCGCGCTCGTCCACGATCACCGCCGTTACCAGATCCGCGCCCACGTTCGTCGTCGTGCGCGCAATCCTTTTCAGCCTGTCCCTTATTTTGTTAAAAATCTCCGTTATGACAACG
>CAYQAQ010000423.1:0-3041 GCA_964415495.1 uncultured candidatus Brocadiaceae bacterium
GTGTCCCCTTTATGGCTCCTTTATGGCTGCGACCAGATGGGCGGCGGCGCCCCCCGCAGCGGCGCCCCCGGGACGACGGCGACCGCGGACCGCGACGCCGATACTAAACGAACGATAGCGTGGTGAACGCACTGTCCTGAGCGAACGGGGTCGTGATCGCGCAGCGATGCTCCCCTTACGGTCGAGTTAAAACTTGCCCGGCTATTTTTCCTGGCGCATCCGCATCAGCGGCCACGTGAGTATGTCCTTGTTGGTCAGGATGCCGGCGGAAATCGCCCCGGCACTGGCGCGGATGCCATCCTCGTCCTGATCATTGATTGCCAGATTGAAGCGTAGGCCGGCGGTGGTGAGTTGGGCGTGATCCATGCCGATGGATGCCAGCGGCACCTTGAACGCATATATCCAACCGCTTTGCATGGGCACCAGCGTCACCACGATATCCTCTTTCGGGGCTGGCCGATCGCTGGGCGACATCCACAGGAATGCCGAGCGTGTGCCCTCTGAAGCCCCGGTACCGAATTCATACCACCCGGCGTCACCGGGCCGGGCGATGCCGACCTGCACCGAATCGCCCTTCCAGCATCCCGAACTCCATGGCATGTAGGGATGATTGGGCTGATCATCGCGCACTTCCGCATGGATATGCAGGTTCTTCTCATCAACCCACAGCCATATCCGGGCACTGTTGTCTTCCGGGCCGCGCCACACGAGATGCTGGCTGTTGGGATCGTGGTCGGTGAAACTGAGGATCTGGTGCGGCTGGTCGATGACGAAATCCGCATCCCGTTCGGTCTGATCGGCGGTGCCGATCCACCGTTGCTGCGACACCGGAATATTCAGCGGCAGCTTCCAGCCAGCGGGGGAAACCGACACCTCGCCGCGCAGTGTGCCACCAGCGAACATCTCGCCGGCAGTGACCTCCACCGGAATGAGCTGGGCCAGCCTTGACGCCACCGACACCGGCGGCTGCGCTGCTGCCTCCAGGCCATCGCCGGCTTCCCAGGCAAGAGCCAGGCTCAGTGGTTTGGCCAAGGGATGGGATGCCTGCAGTTCGAGCACACCTGCACCGCCTGCCATCAGACCTGCTGGGCCCGTGGTGATCAGCGGGCCGACCAGATCGACGCCCGTCGCCCCATCGATGGACAGATAAGCGGTGCGCGGCTCGATAGTCATCGCCACCAGTCCCTGATGCACCGGTACCCGCGTCTGATTGCCCATCACGTCGACTCGTTTGACCACCGCACCACTGCCAACACGCAGCAGATACGGCAGATCGGATATGGTGGCGTCCTGCTTCCACGCTGCGAGCACATACGATGCCGCCCCTGCGGCTTTGCTGTCTGCTGGGCTGAACGTGCCCGCACCCTGGAAGAGGATCGCATGTCGACCGGTGCCGACATCCAGGGTCTTGGCATAGCGTCGACCGCTCAGCAAACGGGCCATGGTATTGTACGAGACCACCGACGGACGGGGCGTGAAATCCGGATTAAATATCCGGTAATAACCTTCGCCATATTTGGTGTCATTGAGCCGCTCCGTCTCGTAGCCCTTCAGATCGACCACGCCGGTGAACGCATGCCAGCCGGTGGCACCCACTGACCAGGCGAAGATCGGAGTCTGGACCAGATCCACCGCGCTGAATTCGGTCAGATGATCGCCCCCGCGCGATGTTTCGGTGAAATAAAACGGCTTGGTGATGCCCATCCTTTCACGCCGGGGCAGCACATGGTTGCGCATGCCGCCGATGAACCAGGTGAAGTCACCGTGCATGTGCCAGCATTCCTCGTCGAAGAATCCTTCAGTGAGAATCATATCGACCATCTCAGGACGATGTCTGCCATGTCTTGGGCAACCAAAGCCGGACGTCATCACGATGGCCTGGGGATCGATGCGTTTGATCTCTTCATAGGCGATGCGCTGCTGCTCCGCCAGCTCCTCCGGCGTGCCACGATACCAGCCGGTCATGCCCTGGGTCAGGTCCGGCTCATTAAAGATTTCATAGCGTTGAATCTTGCCGCGATACCGTTCCGCAATGGCCTGCACCCGCTTCCGCCATAGATCAGGCGTGCTGGGATAACAAAAAGCCATGTTTTTGGGTGCCTTGTCCTTGACCATGCGCTCCAGTACTTCAGGTGACTTGGTACGCTCGTTACCGTTGTAGGCAAATAGCAGGGTCACTGCCATGTTGTGACTGAGGCAGGCATCAACCAGAGCATCACTATCGCTGAAATCCCACTGGGTCGGGTCAGGGCTCCAGTTGTGCGGCTCACCGACGCTAAAGCGCATACTCTTTACGCCCAGTTGCGCCTGGATGGCCATGGACTTCACGCCCAACGCTATCTGTTCTTTCTTGGTCGAACGCCATGCATGTGCTGGCGTGCTGCCAAAGATGAAGTCGCTGGCGGGCCCCTTGGTCTCACCTACCGCATCCATGATGGCAAAGGTCGTCACACTCTGGATCGGCTTGCTCTGTTCAGGGGTGAATGACCAATCGCAATAGCGAATGCCCAATCCCTCGCCAAGACGTGTGGCCATGCGCCACGAATCCCCCGCCGCAATCGTCACTGGACCCACGGATTGCAGCTCGACCGGATGATAACTGCGCTGGCGAATGCCCACTGCCACGGTGCCGGTCATCGGCTCCGCTCCATGGTTGGTCAGTACCAGCTCCGCCGCATCGAGCTTGGACGGAGACAGCAGATGGGCCGGATCGCCGGTCACCACCTCACCCGACAGCGGCCGCATGGCGGTGGACAGCTCCGGCTCTGCGGCGGTCAGAGACCCGATGGCCACCCACGCCGACAGGACAACGCCCAGGAGATGGTGTGGCAGGCAGGGACGGAACGGCATGGATGGATACTCCGGAGGTGTCATTGGCTACGTTAGATCACCCTGCCAAATCGCGCAAAATGTCAACGCCGGACCAAAATAAGGCTCATCTTCTACTCATCTTCTACACCTGGCTTCCGTCGCTTTAGTACCGTACTGATCCTCCCCCGGTTTTGTGGACGCCCAGATAAGCGGGAAACCGCTGATAGGAT
>CAYQAQ010000424.1:0-3032 GCA_964415495.1 uncultured candidatus Brocadiaceae bacterium
GGGGGACCGCCGCCCATCCGGTCCCGTGGCAGAGCCAACGGGCGTCAGCAGGTCGGTCTCTGGGAACTGTTGCCAGTGCGTCAGAGCGAGGTGCTTCCGGATGGGACGGCGGAAGAAAGCAAGCAGACCGCAGCAGGGCTGCGGTCAACTGTCTGTCTTACTTCTTGGCAGCGGTCTTCTTCTTGGCGGGGGCCTTCTTCTTGGCGGGGGCCTTCTTCTTGGCGGGGGCCTTCTTCTTGGCCGGGGCCTTCTTGGCGGCGGTCTTCTTGGCGGCGGTCTTCTTCGCCGGCTTCTTGGCGGCGGTCTTCTTAGCAGCGGGCTTCTTGGCCTTGGCCATGATATACTCCTTCGATCGCGGTGCGATCCGGGTGATAAGGATCACCCCAGAAAAGGGGTAACCAGCCGGGACTGATGTCCGCGGATGTGAAACCCTACACGGGTGTACCCCACATCGCAATTTTTTTCTCCCCGTGCGAGGGTACTTGCTGCTTGCATCTGGGTTTTCGTCATACCGGGACCTTGGGGTGGAGTGTGTGAAAAGTCCGGAATTTCCCGTGAAGTCGTGCACGCCGCAGCGCTACGCGCGCAAGCTTCCGCAGCGTGTCATGCACCGCTGGAATGCGTCGCGCGAAGAGGCCTCAGCGGTCGCTGACGACGGGGTTGGAGGTCATCGCGCGTGCCGCGCGCCGCCAGGGTCGCTGTGTGCGCAGGTGTCGCGGCGGCATCACGGAGGCGTCGCCGAGCTGTCGCCGCGGCGTCGCGGACACGACGTGAACGAGTCATGCCACGGTGTGAAGCATCCGTCACCAGCGCGCACGTTATTCGCGTCCGTGCGCATTCCGTTGCGCCGCTCGCTGCTTTCTGTATCCGGCTCGCAATCACGTTCGTCAACCAGGGCCGTGGCGCGGTGCCCTCCCGCATCACCATTGGCACGATGTGCGCGAACGCCACGTCTTGACTGCATGCGCGGGTGCGCGCTGCACGCGGCGGCGGTTGCTGGTCACGCGGTTGGCGTCGACCGCGACCTGAACGCGACGGTCGTGATGACCGTCCAGATGCTTCTCGCCGCATCGGTACCCTGCGGTCTGCTCGCGCAGGAAATGGCCATATGTGAAATGGCGGATAACACCGGTTTTTACCGATGATTCATCGCCGTCGTCGCCACCGCCAGGGGCACTCGCCTGCGCTCGACGTGGGGCGTCTGCCGCACCGATCACGGGCTGCAGATCTGCCAGCGGTGGTCGGGTGGTAGCGTGTGCCGATCAGCAGATGGCCGACGCGATCGGCCGTGTCAGTGCGCCGGGCGTCTGCCTGTGTGCGCCGATCGCGCACGGTCAGATGCGTGCCACGATCGGGGGCTGCGCGGCGTGCACGCGATGACGATCATCTTCGTGGAAGGCGATCGCGCGCCGTGGCACTGGGCCGATGCCGGTGCGGTTTCGCGGTGGCATCGTCGGCGCGCTCCGCAGTGCGGACGCCGTTTGCCCGCCGCGCCTCAGCGTGAGCTCGCGTGCGCCAGTGCGCGCCGCGGTGCGCCAGCGCTGCTGACGTGCGTATGCATGCTGCACTCCCGCCCACTCCGTCAGGTTGTGGTGCCGTCGCGCTGCGGATCGGGTGTCGGCGCGCAGCGCGCACAGCGTCGCCGCGGGCGCGCGTTTGTGCGCGCGCTCTGAGCGCGCGCAGAGAAAATGTGGCCGCCGGTCGGCCGCTCGCGCCCTCGCGTCGGCGGGCATCCGTCTGAATCCGCTCATGACCGCGATTGTGGAAAACGACCGGCCGTCGCGCCCGCCTGGGCTTCGCGCCGAGTTATCGACATTCCGCGATATTGATATTTCCTGCATATGGCACGATCGACGACGAGGATCGTAGCTCGTCCCGCCCGGGCGCCCTCTATTCCACGCAGCGCACCATGCAGCGCGCCTGCCCGCTCGCTGCCCGCGATGCCCACCGCTGGACCGGCCGTTTTTCAGCGCTTTTTCGCTGCGTTCTGCAGGCCCGAATGGGCTTATCGACGCCTCGCTGAAAGGTTTTCGTTTACTAGTTCTCCACATCTATGGCTTCGATCAGGTTATCCCCAGCGTTTTCGTCGTGTATCCCACACCTGGGGGATCAGGGGGGTCTCGTCCCCACATTTGGTGGTAGAGACTGTACGATTTTTAGTCACTTCCATGCACATCGCCAGTCCCGCCAACAGTGCCATTCATGCAAGTCCAGCGCCAGCCAGGAGTTGGCAGAGAGCATTGACGCGAGTGGTGGGCTGCCTATGAAATTGGCCTGTTGCCCTCGCCCGGCAGCGCAAGGTAGTCCGCCCCGTATGCTCTCCCGCACTCGTCCTCGCGCCACGCTGCTTGCCCCTGCCCGGGCCCCGGCGTGCGCAGCGGCTCAGATCGCTCGTCCGGCCCAACGCTGACCCTGTCCCACCGCTGCTCCCCTCCTGCCTTTCCGTTCCCTTTCCTTTTCAGCTCGCCTTTCCTTCCTGTCTTCTGGAGATCGCCCGTGACCACCACTGCCTCGGCCACCGCCCCCGCCGCCTCGCCCATTTCCGACCTCGACCCCGCGCTCTTCGCCAATCACCGCGTGCGCGCGCGTGGCGGTGAGTACCGCCCCTTCGATCCGGAGCGCATCGCCCGCGCCATCGCCAAGGGCATCCTCGCCTCCGACGGTGGCGACGTGCTCGCCCAGCGCCGCCGCGACCTGTGCACCCTGCTCGGTCGCCAAGTGTGCGAGACCTTGCGCTCGCGTCGCCCCGAGGGCGGCACCTTCGACGTCGAAGAGATCCAGGACCAGGCCGAGCTCGCGCTGATGCGCGCCGGCGAACACGACGCCGCGCGTCGCTTCGTGCTCTATCGCGAGTCGCGCAAGCAAGCGCGCGCCTCTCGGGGCGAAAAGGGCGAACTGCCGAGCGAACCGGTCGTCGCCGACACCCCGGTCATCAGCGTGCGCGCCGCCGACGGCACCAGCGCCCCGCTCGACCTCGATCGCCTCAAGCGCGTGATCGGCGAAGCGGCCACGGGCCTGAGCGGCGTCTCGGC
>CAYQAQ010000425.1:0-3029 GCA_964415495.1 uncultured candidatus Brocadiaceae bacterium
AGCAGCTGAGGGGCGATGGTTTTTGGTGCGGCAGCGCCGCTTTCCGGCGCGTGCACGAAAATAACTAGCGCAGTGGTCGCTGACTGTGTCACCACTGGCTGGCCTCTTGCGAAGGCCGCCAGCCACCAAGAGGATGCGGCCTGTCCCGATCGCGGGTGTAGCTCAATGGTAGAGCAGCAGCTTCCCAAGCTGACGACGGGGGTTCGATTCCCCTCACCCGCTCCATCTCCCCGCCGGTGACGGCAGGTGATCTGCATGGCCAATCACATCTATCCGGTGGTGGCGTCGTACCGGCTCAATGCCAGCGATGCAGCGATCCATACGGTCCAGGTCAATACCGTGGCCGCCGATGCGCCACGTGCGTTGGCCATTGGGACCTTGATTGCCCAGCATTGGCTGCGGCTGCACCATCCGCAGGCAGCGCTGTTGAACGACCGCATCAAGTGCGGTTCACCACAGGGACCGGCGAATGGCTTGGCGCTGACGTTGCTGTCCGATGCTGATGTGGTGCAAGCGGTGATCTTTCCGAATCGCATTGACAGCGAACCGGGCGAACGTCTCGGCGATTGGCTAGCCGGATTGGATTGCTTGCGCGTGGATGCCGTGCTCTTCAATTGCGCTGAACTCACCTACATCAACACCGTTGGCCTGACCAGCTTGGCCGCGCACGTGAAGCGCTTGCACCTGCATTTGTTCCAGGTGCCCGAGCAAGTCATGAAGGTGTTCGACATCGTCGGCTTGTCGCGCTACCTCACCATCCTGCCGGGATTGGAAGAGGCGCTGGTGGCGATTCCGCCGCGCACTCACTGAGGACCCGCCTTTCAACCGAGGGTACGAAACCCCGGTCCGTGTTCTGCACACCACGCGCGATAGCGCGCGATCACTGCATGCCGCGCGACCTTGTGGCTGGCGGTGAGGTCCCCCCGTTCCACCGTCAATGCGCTGGTAATGCGCACGATGCGGCGCAGGTGCTGCCACGGAACGCTTTCGCGCGTGTTCCAGTCGGACACGGTAGCCACGAGGTCGCCATCCGTCGTCGCTGGTGCCGCTTCGAACAGCACGGTCAATTCCGGCTCGGCGGTCACCACCGCATGCACCACGCCGGGGAGGCCACTCAAGGCGGCTTCGAGCACGGATACGTGCAATTTTTCGCCGTTCGTCAACTTGAGCTGATGATCGCTACGCCCGGTCAGGTGCAGACCCAGATCCGTCCACACGCCAAGATCGCCGGAGTGCAGCACGGCGCGGCCCTGGGCATCATGCACGCGGCATGCGGCGGTTGCCGCGGCATCACACCAATAGCCCTGCATCACGCCGGGACCACGGACAACAATGCGACCGTGGCCATCGATACCGACTGCTACACCGGGAATCGGCTCGCCGACGATACCCGGGACCCAGGGGCGATGCAGGTTGGTCGAATTTGGCGTGATCGTGGCGCTGGGTCCACTTTCGGTCAGGCCCCACCCTTCGACCACGGGAATGCCGCGCTCAGCGTAGCCTTGCGCCACGCAGGGTGACAGGGCGGCACCGGCGGTGAACGCCCAGCGCAGACGGGGCAACGGCAAACCGGCGGCGATCACCACGGCGTGGAGTTTTGGCACCGAGCAGAGCACCGTGGGCTGCACGCGGCTCAGTGTCGCGAGAAACGCATCATGGTCACGCCCGTGGCCAGGGATGACGTGAAAATGCGCGCCGCGCGCCAACACCCACAAGCGTTCGGCCAGCGCACCAAAGGAGTGATGCCAGGGCAGGTAGCCCGCAACGCGGTCGCCTGGTCCAAACGTCGGCCAGAGTGCTGCAAATGCCGCCTGTTGACTGCAGAGATTCTCATGTGTCAACACCACGCCGCGCGCGCTGCCGGTGCTGCCGCTGGTGAACAGGATCAGGCACGGCGTGTCGGGATCGACCTCGACCCACGGAGCGACCGGGCCGTGGCTGGCGGCGGCCATCACCGGGGCCTCGTTGTCGATGACCAGTTCCGGATCCACCTGCGCGACCAAGGCCGCCACGCGCGGGGCGCCCCACACCGTGGCAATCGGGGCGGCGATGGCGCCCAGCCGCCACGCGGCTATTTCGGCCACCAGGTGGGCTATGCCATTACCGATCAGCAGGGCGACACGCGCGCCGGGGGCGACGCGTCCGGCCCAGGCTGTGGCCAGACGGCCGCTGGCGACCTCCAACTCAGGCCAAGTCCAGGCACGGCCGTGCTCATCGCTGAACACCGGTGCGCCGGCGGCCAGCTGCGCCGCCTCAGCGCACAACGCGGCCAGGGTACGTGGTCGGTGTGCCGGCAACGGTGGGCCTTCCCGCCATTCGACCATGGTGTCATCGCGCATCAGCACGCAACGTACTGTCAGGAACCACGGCGCGGCGGCAACGGTGCCATCTTGCCTGTTGCAGCAGGACGCCCAGGGTGCGACGCATGCCGCGCATCACGGGTACGGCTCTACGCACCCACTTCGGGGATCTGGAGCGCACCTGGGCCGGTCTGGTGGCCGGGGATGGTCCGCGTGAACCGTTGCCGATCGATGTCCTTGCCGACGTGGTGGCGTTGGCTCGGCAGGCGCTGCATGGTCGAACAGCCAGTGGCGTGGTCCTGGCTACGACCAAAGCCGACTGCCCGCGCTGGCTCGATGGGGTGCTGGCTGCGGATGCGACCCTGCCGGGCAGTGCCTCGGCGTGCGCGCGCCAACTTGGCGCGGCGTTGGGCGCGCCAGCCGTGGCCGTCGCGGCAGCCTGCGCCAGTGGCACGGCTGCGCTCGGCGTCGCGGCCCGCTGGCTGCAGCGCGACCAACTTGCCGACGTGGTGGTGATTGGCTTCGATGTCCCGCACGCCTTCGTGCAGGCCGGATTCACGGCCCTGCGCGCGTTGGACCCCGCCGGCTGCCGACCCTTCGCAGCGGATCGTGCCGGACTGCAGCTCGGCGAAGCGCGCGCGGTGGTGGTGCTCAGCCGCGACGGCGATGGACCGAGCCTGATGGGCTGGGGTGCGAGCATGGACGCCGTGCATCTGACGGCGCCCGATC
>CAYQAQ010000426.1:0-3016 GCA_964415495.1 uncultured candidatus Brocadiaceae bacterium
GAGCCGAAGCCGCCTGCGCCGCGCGCGGTGGCGTCGAGTTGGTCGACCACCACCAAGGTCGCTTGCACCACCGGGGCGACGACCAATTGGGCGATGCGCATGCCGCGTTCGATGACCACCGCGTCAGCGCCGAAGTTGGCGAGCAGCACTTTCACCTCGCCGCGATAGTCGCTGTCGATGGTGCCGGGGGTGTTCAAACAGGTGATGCCTTGTTTGAGCGCGAGACCCGAACGCGGCCGCACTTGGACCTCGAAGCCGGGGGGAATGGCCAAGCACAGTCCCGTGGGCACCAGCGCACGCTGGCCGGGCGCGATGGTCACTGGCGTGTCGACGGCGGCGACAGCGTCCATGCCAGCAGCGCCGGGCGTGGCGTAAGCAGGTAGGGGCAGATCAGCGGCATGGGGCAGGCGCTGGACGGCGATACTAGGCATAGCGGCATGCTCGCTGCAGGATGCCCTTTGGCAAACCCGGCCCAGGGGGTACACCCCGGGCCATGCGCGCGGTCTGGGCTTTAAGCGATCTCCATCTGTCGACCAGCGGCAGCAAGCCGATGGATGTGTTCGGCGACCATTGGGGCGACCATGCCGGCCGCATGGCCGCCAACTGGGACGCGACGGTGGCGGACGATGACATCGTCGTCACCCCCGGGGATTTCTCGTGGGCCAACAAACCAGCCGAGGCCGCTGGCGATTTCGCCTGGCTCGCCGAGCGACCAGGGCACAAGGTCCTGGTCAAAGGCAACCACGACCATTGGTGGCCAGGCACGCAAAAGAAGTTGCTCGAGATGCTGCCAGAGCGCACCCATGCGCTCAAGAAAACCGCGGTGATCATCGGCGACGTCGGCTTCTTCGGTGCCCGAGGCGGCGACTTTGCCCCCCTCACCCGCTACGGCGACACCCGCACGCAAGCCGACATTGAGGCCTGGCTCGAACGTGAAGAGCATGAGCTCACGCTCTCCATCGCTGCCTTGGATGCGCTGGAGAAAGCGCGTGGTTCGGCCGTGGCCGTGCGCATCTGCTGCTTCCACTACCCGCCGATTCCGCCCGGTCGGCAGCAGAGCCGCTTCTCACGCCGCATCCGCGAAGCCGGGGCCACGAGGTGCTTATACGGTCACCTGCACGGCAAGGACCTCGGTCCGGCCAAGGTCGAAGGCCAGCTCGACGGCGTCGAATACCTGTGCACGTCCTGTGATCAGGTCGACTTCACGCCCCGACTCATAGGGCGCTGGTAGTTTAGTGAATGCCAGCATCGCCGGTCCTGTGACCCGGCGCTTGACTCTCCCATGCAGCTACCCATGCTGCCCCGCCCGCCTGAGGAGGCTGTATGAAGCTTTTCGTTCGTCGTAGCGCGCTCAAGGGCCGCAAAATGCGCGGTTTCCGGCGCAAGATGAAGACCAAGGACGGTCGCAAGATCGTCAACCGTCAGCGCAATCGCGCGAATGGCGCCAAGAAGCACAACCGGAGCCGTCGCGGTAAAGACCGTGCGCGCACCCTGCGTAGCCAGGGCCGCTCGTAAATCGACCTCGGTGCTCCGGCCCGCATGCACCTCGCCCTCTGGGCGGGGTGTTGTCGTTTCGGGCCGCAGCCCACGATCGGTTTCCATTCCCATGCCCACCTACGTCTACGAAACCTGCCCCACCACCGGCGGCGAACCGCAACGGTTCGAAGTCAGTCAGCGCATGAGCGATACACCGCTCACCCGCCATCCCGACACCGGTGAACCGGTGCGCCGCATCGTCAGCGGTGGTCTCGGTTTCGTCTGCGGCTCCGGCGAGGGCAACAACAGCAGCGCTGGTGGTTGCACGCTCCCCGGCTGCGGCCACGCCCACGGATAATCCAGTGCCCGACAATCTCTACGATGTCTTCGAACGCCGCGGCTTCATCGCCCAATGCACCGACGCTGATTTAAAGCGCCGGCTCGAATTGCCGATCGCTGCGTACTGCGGGTTCGATCCCACAGCAGACAGTCTGCACGTTGGCTCGTTGGTGCCGATCATGGGCTTAGCGCATCTGCAGCGCTGCGGCCATCGCCCACTGGTGCTCGTTGGCGGCGCCACCGGCTTGGTCGGTGACCCCTCGGGTAAAACCGAAGCGCGCAAGATGCTGACCCGCGGCGAAGTCGACGCCAATGCGCGCGCCATCGCCGCCCAGATCGGCCGCGTCGTGACTTTCGACACCAGCGCCACCGGCGCGCGTCTGGTCAACAACGCCGATTGGCTGGCCGATCTCAACTGGATCACGATGCTGCGCGAAATCGGCCCGCATTTCAGCGTCAATCGCATGCTGACCATGGATTCGGTCAAAGGCCGGCTCGAAGGCGGCGGCATCACGTTTCTCGAATTCAATTACATGGTGATGCAGGCCTACGACTTCCTGCACCTGCACCGTACGCACGGCTGCGTCCTCCAGCTCGGTGGTCAGGATCAGTGGGGCAACATCGTCATGGGCATCGAGCTCGGACGGCGCTTGGCCAATGCGGAACTCGCCGGGCTGACTTTCCCGCTCGTGACCAAGTCCGACGGCGGCAAATTCGGCAAGAGCGAGAAGGGCAACATCTGGCTCGATCCCGTGCGCACGCCGCCCTACGACTTCTACCAATTTTGGCGCAATTGCGCCGACGACGATGTACGCCGCTTCTTGGGGCTCTTCACCTTCATTGCCATGAACGATGTCGACAAGCTGACCAACGAAGGCGGCTCGGCGATGAACTACGCCAAGGACGTGCTCGCCTTTGAAGTGACCGCGCTCATCCACGGCTTTGCCGCCGCGGAGGCCGCGCAAGAAAGTGCGCGCAAGGCGTTTGGCATCCAGCACGACGTCAGCGGTGACGCCATCCCGCACGCGGCGATTCCGGGCAGCGAACTCGAAGCCGGCATTCCGTTGGTCAATTTGGTGGTGCGCGCTGGCCTGGAGACCTCCAACAGCGCGGCTCGCCGTTTGATCCAAGGCGGCGGCGTCGCCGTGCACAACGACCGCGTCGACGACCCCAACCGCAACGTCACCACCGCCGATGTACG
>CAYQAQ010000427.1:0-2508 GCA_964415495.1 uncultured candidatus Brocadiaceae bacterium
TGCTGGCCGATCCGCCCCCACGGCTTCCGACCGGAATGCCGGCCGGATTGGCCGCGGCGCTCGCCCCTGCATCCGCCGATCCCTTGGCCACGTCCCCATGGATATCGATCATTGAGATCGCACAAAAAAGCCCCGTCCTCGGCGGATATGACCGCGAGCGTCAGTTGATCGCCCAAACTCCGCCCGCAGACCTGGTCCATGCGGCCTTGGCGGGTCGCCCGGATTCACCGTGGCCTTACTACGCGACCATGAATTCCCGAGTTGGATTTCCGGTCAACCATCGCCAGCCGCGTCTGGTGGGCATAAACGACGGCTACGTCGCAAAGAACAACATCTGGACAAGCCATCTGCTCGGCTCGCTCTGGCCCGATGAATACTGGATACCCCATCGCCACATTCTTAACCCGGATACAGCACCACGATGATTCATCACCTCATCCCGGCGTTTATATTAATCGTTGCGAAAGGATCGGCATAAGCGTGGCACAGGCATTCCTGCCTGTGTGTTTGAGTTCGTCCCGCCGCTCCGAGCACAGACAAGAATGTCTGTGCCACGTCCGACACCGCGTTCTGCCGTCGGGTTGTGCTAAAACTTTCGCAACGATTAATATTTCTGCCCCCATTTTTCTGACAAAAACTCAGCCCGAGATATCCGGAGTCCTCACACCACATCCCCTTTACTTTTGGACTTTTTATTGAAGGCAGGGCGCGCCGCCTCGGTTACGATTCCCGATTATTGCTGCGCGGCGGTCCCTGCGGTCCCGTATCCTTTCGATCCGCCTGTTGTGATTACAGGGAGGTCTTTTAGACTTCTGGGGGCGATCTGTAGGCCAGACCGTTGGTCTGGCTTCGCTCTACCCAAGGAGCCCGACCAGCGGTCGGGCCTACATCCTATAGTCCAAATTCAACGGGCGTTTGGTATCAGAATATCGCTTATCTCTGCAATAGAGCACTAGAGCATTTCAAATAGAGCTGCAGCCGCTTCTCTTCATGTAGCCACGCCCGTGCCGGGCGTGTTCCGGGATTCGCCTTCGACTTTCAATCCGCACGGCCGACACGGCCGTGGCTACAACTTCATTTGAAATTCTCTAGCTCCATCCGAAGCCTCGCGCTCTCCAGATCCCTCTGCGGTCTCGGCCGCAGGCAACTTGGCCGGACCTATAATTTCATAAATCACGCTCCATTGTCCTTCACGCAACCAATGCCGGGTCACCTCGCGCTTCTCCACTAGGTTTATCCAATCCGGCACACTGGCGCGCAGCTCACCTGCCAGCACAACCTCGGTGCCCTCGATCACGTGCAACCAGAGCCGCGACACTGTGAGGTCTTCCTTTTTTTTCCAGAGATGTTCAATTCCTTCGCCGCGCAGCGAATAATTGTCGGCGTAAACCCGACACGCCACCCACGCGCCTGGCCAGCTCGTTGCTACCATTAAGCCGTTTCGCTCGGGCCCTAACTCATCAACCATCCTGCGTATG
Organism: uncultured candidatus Brocadiaceae bacterium; assembly: GCA_964415495.1. Classification (GTDB taxonomy): domain Bacteria; phylum Planctomycetota; class UBA11346; order UBA11346; family UBA11346; genus CAYQAQ01. The sequence goes on from CAYQAQ010000427.1 coordinate 1,479, forward strand.
AAACTAAACTCCGTTGCCGGCGAATAGGCCTTGAACCAGTAGTCGTTGTTCACGGTCGGCAAATAGACCACGATCAACTGCAACCCGGCAAGGCCAACCAAGCCCCACCTTTCCGCCCGCCGGGACGCACGATTTACCAGCCATATCACGCCCACGATGGCGGTGAGAAATACCGGCAGACTAATTCGCTGTGTAATATATTCCGCGTAGGTGCCGTAATTAAAACATAGGAAAATCAATACATTCATCACTGTCGCAGCACTGAATAACAAACAGACCAGCCAAGCCCGCTTTGCCGCCCGATAATTCTTACTGGTAGCCGCTCCAAGCATGAGAGCCCAGCCGATTATCCCCGTCAGAATGATCAAAGGTGCCCCCATCGCCAATGGATGAGGGAAGAAAAAGAAATCGACCGCCGACCAAAAATTCTTTTCGAAAAAACGCAGTGCAAAGGTCCCTTCCTCGCCTCGAGCCTGCCACTGAAAATAAGCTTCCTCGTTGCTGAATGATATCTGGATTAACAGCAGGGCCGGCAGGAAGAACAGCGGTGCAAACGCCAGCCATTTGGCCGGCCATCGTCCAACCTGTGACATTCGTCCCATCGCAGCCAAAAGCACCAGTGCTGCCGGAACCGCATATAGCAAAGATTCATAGCGCCCCATCGCCAGCGCAACCGCACACGCCGCCGCCAAGGCGATACGGCGACTGGATGGTCTGTCCCAAGCTCGCAAACAGATCAACCAAGTCCAAGTTAACAGGGTCAAATTATACAGTTCGAACCCAGCGCTGGTTGCCACATGCGGGATTATCGGTGTTAAACACAGCGCCAGCACTGCGACATGTCCGCCATGCTTTCTACCCAAACGCCTCCCCAGCGCCCAGACTCCTGCCACTAGCACGAAAGTGAGCAGCCCATTTACTATCAGGGAATTGGCAGGGCGATACCCGAGAGCGTCATGCAGCAATGAAACCAAAAACGAGAAAAAATAGGGCCGTTTGTCCAAGTGCCCCGCCTCTGAAATGACCACGC
>CAYQAQ010000427.1:2518-3013 GCA_964415495.1 uncultured candidatus Brocadiaceae bacterium
CATCACCGTTCGTCCCGGCGAATACACATAGCGATGCTCATGCATTGCTTGAGAGACGTTCAGTAAAGTTACCTCGTCCGAATGCACTTTGAATTGGTGCGGCTGGTGGACATGAAGCCACAACGAAGCTCCCAGCAAAAAAAAGCCCAAGCCAAGCCAAGAACGATCAGTGTATCTCCGCCCTTCGAAACACCATTTCATCCGCCGCCTTCCGCCTTCCGCCGCCAAGCCAAAAAGAAGGAGAAAAACCATCCACGCGTGCCAATATCCCCCCCGTTCTATCGCCAACCTAGCGCCCTCCGCGTTTATCCCCTTTAATCCGAACCAAGCCGTCAGGCCAAATATCACCAAAGCGCCGAGGCCCAGAACAAGATTGGAACGCTGAAAAAGATGACGGCTGTGCATTTTGACAAGATAAACTAGCACGCCGCTTTTTTATCAAGCCTCGGAGAGAGGCCATAACCGTTTCCGAGGTAGGGCTGGACCGCCGGGCCA
>CAYQAQ010000428.1:0-3007 GCA_964415495.1 uncultured candidatus Brocadiaceae bacterium
CCGGTCATTCGGGTCCGGCGCCGCGTAGGACAGGAGCGCGTCACGGGAACGGTCAGTCTGAACCCTGCCCACCTCCAAGTAATCGTCACAAAGGGCGGGAAGCGGACATACCTTTCGGCTGCACCGGTTGCGATTAGGTGTTCAGACAAGCCAACGGTCCCGCAGCGTCCGCATCACCACCACAGAAGAAGCATCTGCAAAAGCTGGATTTCAGACAAAAACCCGATCTGTAGTCTTGATCATGGGCCTGTCATCGGTACTCTATAGAGAAAGGTGCCGCAGAAAAGCTCTGGCTGATGTGTACTTGCCTTCCGAAAGGCCAGTCGTCACGAGCAAACTGCGTTTCCCATCACTTGCAAACACGACAATAGGGAAAACCATGTTTGTTGCGTTAAATTCGGATGGAACTGAGGGCGATGTTGAAACTCAAATTGTCCTGCCGCTTCTTCGAGATCAAGAGATGCTTGGAATCGATCTGCAGTTTATTCGAAGTAAGGATCACTTTCGGCCCATCGATATAGATAAGGGATCATCCAAGAAGAAAGGCTACTATCCTGACTTCGGAATCTACATTGACGCCCTTCCAGTCTGTATTATTGAGGCCAAATCACCTATTAATGATGTTGCCGAAGGATACAGGGAGGCAGCACTCTATGCGCACGAACTAAACAAGAAGTTCGAAAACGGTGTCAATCCTTGCCAATGCCTGATCGCCACCAATGGAGTTGAGCTTTATGCTGGATACTGGGATAGCCAGGCAACTATCAAGTGCCCTGTTGGTGAGCTTACTGCCGGATCAAAGGCTTTAGCGGAACTACAAGAGCTAGTTGGGTTTGGAAGCCTCAACTCTCTCGCTAAACAGACAGGCGCCAGAATCCGATTGGAGAAATTTAAGCGGCCTTTTAACCAAGGCGAAGGGGCAACATTAATTAACTCAAGTGTTGGGAGCAATTCGTTTGCAGCTGACCTGTCGCCAATTCTGAGGCGCTACTTTACCTCTCAGGGTCAAACTGAGGGCGCAGAGATATGGGAGAAAGCCTATATAGCCTCCAAGGAGGTGACGACGTACGATAAAGCGCTGGAGTCCTATCTCAAAGAGCGAGTATCTACTGCGAAATCTTCAGGTAAGAAATTACTCTCACCCACAAAAGTTCGCGAAAGCTCGGTCGAGGGGGCTATAAGAAGGTATGACGCTGAGCGTCCATTGGAAGGAGCTCTTCAACTTGTGACAGGGGCAGTAGGAGCAGGAAAATCACTCTTTGCGCGCCGTTATAAGGAGAAACTACAACCGCCAGAGATTGCATCAAAGTGTCATTGGGCATTCTTGAACTTGAACGACGCCCCACCCAAGCTTGATAAATTGGAAACTTGGGTCTGCGAGGAGTTTGTGAAATCAATCCAAAAGGAGGGCGCACCAATCGATCTCGTAAGTGCTGAAATGCAAGAGAAGATATTCTCGGCAAATCTGGCACAGCGAAAATCTTATTACGACCGGATGAACTCAGTTGAAGATCGACGCGGTGATCTGGAGAGAGCCCGTGATATTGAACAATGGCGACAGGACCCTGAAACCTCGGCAAAAGCGATCTCTAGATATCTGCATGGAGATAAAAATGAAAACATAATTGTTGTTTTCGACAACGTAGACCGACGAAATGCAGAAGAGCAACTGGTGTGCTTCCAGTTGGCGCTTTGGTTTATGGCGCAGACCCGAGCGCTAGTCATTTTGACAATGAGAGACGTAACATTTGAGCTATACAAGAATGAACCACCGCTTGATACTTATAAGTCTGGAACAATTTTTCATATAAGCCCGCCGCGGTTTATTGACGTCGTAAAGCGCCGTTTGGAGCTAAGCCTCGAAGCACTTTCAGCCGAAGCGCCGGATCGGGTCGAGTTTTCAATCTCCTCCGGCGTGAAGATAGCATACGACGGAACCCGGTCCGCAAATTTCCTCAGATTGGTTTATGAAGAGATATTTGAGAGGCCGCGAAACATCGCTAAGGTTATTGAAGCTCTTGCTGCGCGGAACGTGCGACAGTCGCTCGACATGTTTATGAGTATCCTGACTTCGGGCCATATGCCGGAAGAAGAACTCGCAAGGATATCCATGGGATCAACGGAGGCTCGAATAAATGAATATACGTTGATCAAAATATTGATGAGAGGTGATAGTCGGTTCTTCACGAACACCAGCGGTCTCGTTGCGAATATTTTCCATTGTGAAGGCTCTTGGAGGCGCCCCTCTAATCTAATTTGCACGGAGATACTATACTTGTTAATTGGGTGGCGTAAAGTGAAGGGTGACAATGGCCATATGGGTTATTTTTCGATATGCAGCATTGCAAGAAGGCTGGAAGCAATGGGTTTCGTTCGAGAAGATGTGATGAGCGCGTGTCAATATTTAGTTTCAAAGGCGCTCGTCGAACCTGACACGCTTTCATTGACTAAGCTCGATGAGACCGACTGCATTAAAGTTACAGCCTCAGGCTTTATTCACATGCGAATACTCAGTGAGCGTGTAGAGTATTTGTCTTCTTTACTGCCAACAACGGCTATTAATGATGAGCGTTTCTCTGATAGAATTTTTGATGCGATGAAGACTGAGAACCAGCTTGGGAAGCTGTCTCTCTCGCGACGCTTAATGCTTACGAAACAGTTTGCAGAGTATCTTTCCGGCCAACGCAGAGAACTTCGCAAACATGACGGATACGCCGCAATACCGAAGACCGGTGCGGATTATATTATCGGCCATTTAGAAAATGCCGTAGAGAACTTTTCCTCTGATGGCTCAAAGAATCGCGCAGTCCAACAAGATTTTTTGGATACAATTTAGGGTATTCTTCGAACTAACGGGGGAGCATCCTCAGTCATGAGGAGTCGCATGGTGGTATGGCACATGGCGCCAAGAGTGTCCGCTTTGGGCCGAACACGCCTATCATCTTGACCTTTTGGTGGTCGCATTGCGACTGGCGCATCCGCGGCGTCGGGTCGTCTAGCGATGCAC
>CAYQAQ010000429.1:0-2982 GCA_964415495.1 uncultured candidatus Brocadiaceae bacterium
TCCCCTCGCTTCCGGGGCCACCTCGGTGGGCATTGTGGTCGATGCCGAGCTGCATCCCTATGAGGGCATTAAAAATTTTGAGCTGGCCTGTGAATGGTTGGCCAAGCATGAACCTTTGGCCGCCACCATGGTGCGCGCGCAAGACATCGTGCGCGGGGCCGAAGCCATGCGGCGTCTGTTTGAAGAACTCGACGACCGCGATGAATTGTCGCGCAATTTCGAGACCCATCCCAGCTCGGTCCTGCTCATCGACGGGCCGAACCCGACCCATGCGGTGCCAATCCGCAGCATGAGCGATCAGACACCGATCGACGGCGATGCGGTAGCGTGGATCCAAGCCCAGCGCCGGACCGGTAGGGTCACGCTGCTGGTGCGCGGACGCCGTGACTTCGTGCCCTCGGAATTACCTGCCGATCGTCTCGGCAAGGTCGAGGCCGCCGATGTCGCAGCCATCGTCGCCGAACGGCGCGCCGAATTCCAGGCTCGCCTAACCCGCTTGCGCAACAGCGATTTGGCCAAAAACGCGCTGGCGTGGTATGATGCGGCCAAGTTCGCCTATCAGAATCGCCTCGATGATCAGGTCGCGGAAATGATGGATCAGGCCCTGCTGCTCGATCCGTTCCTCGCCCGCAGCGTGCGCGAAGACAAGGCGGAGGGCCTATTTGCCAACGTCGTGCTGCATTTGAACAATGATAATCCTAAGCAAGCGGCCATTTTCATGGCGATGCTCGATCGTCGTTTTGCGGATACCTCGTCCGGTAAGGAAGCACGCGCCTTCTACGATCTCAAGACCAAGCAGAGTGCCGAAGATGTGGCGCGCGCCCAGCAGCAGCTGCGCCAGGCTCGCGAAGAGGCGCGACTCACCGCCGCTGACGAAGCCAATCGCCGACGCAGCGAACGCATTGCTCGCGCGAAACAACTCGGAGATGCCGATGCGATCAAGGCCGCCGAAGCCGACGACCAAGGGAGCACCGCCATCGCTGCCGGCCCGGTCAGCGGTGATGAAGGCAAGGCCGATGAACTCTTCGCCCAAGGCAAAGGCTACTACCAACGAGCCCTGGAAGCCGGCAACAGCAGTGGCCGCGACCAGCTGTACGCTCAGGCCCAGAAATACCTGACGCAGGCCCAGTCGATCTATAACAGCCTGCTCGAAAAGAAACCGAACCCGGCGCTCGAAGAAAAAGCGTTCATGTGCAACAAGCTGCGTTACGGCTCCATCAAACAGCAACGCTTCCATTGAGCGCAGCCGCCCGCGTCAGGCTTGGCGTGGATCATGACGGGACGCTATCCCACTCCGGCCCATGGTCACACGACCCGAAACGAACAGACCCCGGTCGTTGCGGACCGGGGTCTGATGAAGGCTCCTCACGCGGGAGGAACCTGAGCTTGGCTGTCGACCCTCAGCGCTTGGCAGCGCCCGAGGTCGCGAAGCAGCCCATCTCGGCGATGAAGCTCTTGGCTTTGTTGTCGACATCGGCGGTCGTCACCAGCCAACCCGTGACCTTCTGGCCGGGGTAGCGCTGCTGGAGCTTGTCGCGCAGGTCGATGAAGGCCTCGCCATCTTTGGACGAGATCTTGCTCGAGCGACGCTTGATATCGACGAACCACACGTCCTTGCGACCGCGGGCGAGCACGATGCGACCAGTGCCTTCGATGCCGTACAGCTTGACGGGAACGGCTTCGACGCTTTGGAACACAGGCAGGCGGGTTTCCGTCTCACGATCGACGACGTCGCCAGGTAAGGGGTGGCCAGCCCGCAACAGACGAATAATGGCTTCCTCGGTAGCTCGGACGCTGACGATCATGCAGACTCCTTCATGCAGTTGGAAATGAACCGGATCGTCGTTCAGACGACGCCCCGGAAAGGGGACCCCCTTGCGTGGGGGAAGTCAGATGCTAGCGAGTTTTTGGCTGGGGACAAGTCACTCGCACACCTGGTGACGCCGCCGCCGCCAAAAACTGACGGAAAAACCCGCCCGAGGTTCAGAGCGCGAGTGGTAACCTGCGTGCTGTCAATCGCTTCCGTAGACTACATCGCTTTGCCACGCGAGCGGTCGCAGGAGTGACAATCTGTGTCTATGGAGCGGCCAGTTCCTTCGCAAGCCCTTGATAGCGATCGATGTGCGCGGCGACACTGCCATCGGCCAATAACCGTCGGGCACGCTCAACGCCCGGTCCATCGATGGCCGGCAGACGGCCATCCCAGAGATCGAAAGCGACACCGGCGTTGACGACGACCATGTCGCACAGCGGACCCGTCTCGTCCCCCTCGACCAGACGGCGGAAGATGGTCGCATTGTCAGCCGCCTCACCGCCGGGGAGCTCTTCGTGCTCCAGCTCGGGGTGCAGGGCAGGCAGGTCCCCCTCCAAGGTGCCGCGCGCGTCGCTGACCAGATAGCGCGTCGGTCCGGTGACCGAGACTTCGTCGATGCCAGGTCCACCCCAGACGACGCAGGCCCGGCGCACGCCGAGCAGGCGCAGCGCCTCCGCGATGACGCGGCCGGAGCGTTCGTTGATGACGCCAATGATCTGCTGACCAGGGCGGGCCGGATTGGCGAGTGGGCCAGCGAGATTGAAGATCGTGCGCCGACTCGCCGCCTTGCGATATGGCGCGACCGCGGCAACTGCGGGATGAACGGCGCGCGCAAACAAGAAACACAGCCGGCATTCCTGCTGCAAACGCACCAGGGCTTCCGGATGGTGCAGATACGGAATATCAAGCGCATCGAGCAGATCGAAGCTGCCGTTGGCGCGCGCCGAGCCGCGATTGCCGTGCTTGGCGACCGCCACGCCACCAGCAGCAAGAATGAAGGCGACGGTGGTCGAGACATTGAAACGCGTCAGCCCCGATCCGCCGGTGCCGCACACATCCATGGTGTCGTGAGGAAAGGCGAGGGGCGCCGCGCGCCCGAGCAACCCGCGCACGAACGCAGCCACTTCGATGCCGGTCTCACCGCGTTCAGCGAGTGCGACCAGCAGGCT
>CAYQAQ010000430.1:0-2979 GCA_964415495.1 uncultured candidatus Brocadiaceae bacterium
AACGCAGGCCCAGGGCTCGACCAGGGCGATCTGGCTCGCTCCGCGTGCGTCGGGCACCGGCAGCAGGTAGCTGTCACCATTGGCCGCAATGGTGACTCGTTCGTCCAACAGCACCCACTGCTGCAAGCCGCCCTCGAAGTTGTAGCCGAAGGCCCCGTTCGACCCCTGGGTCTTGAGGTCGCGGAAGTCGGCTTGGACCAAATAGCGCCCACCGACCTGCACCGAGGTCACCCCCGGGCCGATCGCGACCACCCGCAAGACCACCTCATGCCCCGGCACGGTCGGATTACCATCGGGCACATAGGACGGAATGCCGGCCAGGATCTCAGCCGTCAGATGCGCCAACACCGGCGTTTTGCGGGCATGGCCAGCGAATTGGTGCAGTAGCTTCATGTCCGAGGCGCACAGCCCGACACACTCGATTTGACCGATGATTTGCTGGGGTCCGGGGGGCAATACTGGCTTGTCGGCGGTCAAGGCCAGGGCATCGGGACCGACCAGTTGGACGGCAGTTTGGGCAGTGGGAATCATCGCCAGACCATCCTGGGCTGAGGGGGGGCGCAAACAAGGCGCCCAGAGCGGGGATGCTCGGTAAATATCCGCCAAGACGTTTGGGGTGCAGCGGTCGGTGCCCGCCGCACGGCACCGGACCCCACTCTTGGACCGCCCTTGTCCCAGCGCCGCCAAGCGAAGGTCCAGTGCGAGCAATTGACGCCCTGTTTTGGCCACCTACTGTCGCAGCGTAACCGAGTTGCGTCGGCGATGTCAGATCCGGCATCTCCGCAACCCTGGGGGGAAGTCCCATGGCCAAGATCACGGTGATGTTCGGCAACGACGTCCAGAGCGAACACACCCTGGAGAAGGACGAGCACAAGGTCGGCCGCGCGGTCGACTGCGATATCGTCGTCGACAACCTCGGGGTCAGCCGGCACCACTGCTCGATCGTCAAAGAGAACACCAGCTGGGTGGTCGTCGATGGCGGCTCGAACAACGGGACTTTTGTCAACGGCTCGAAGATCGATCGCCACACCTTGCGCCTGAACGACCGCGTCGTGCTCGGCAAGCACAGCCTGATCTTCGACCCCGCCGGCACCGCCGATCCCAACGCCGGCAGCAAGAAGGCTGGCGCCGCCATGGGTGGCGAGATGACCATGTTTGTCGATCAAGCGCAGCTGGCCAAGATGGCGGCGCAGAATCAGGCCGAAGGCGGCCGGCGCATGGCGATCGCCATCAATCAGGGCGGCCGCGACGTCGTGGTGCCCCTGGTCAAAGAAGAGACCACCATCGGCAAGGGCCCGGGTTCCGACCTGCCCGCCAAAGGTTTCCTAGTCAAGCCGTTCCAAGCCAAATTGGTCAAGATGGGCGCCAATCACCGCTTGGTTTCCCTCGGTGGTTTCCGCAGCGTCAAGGTCAACGGCGCCAAGATCAGCGATCACGTGCTCAAGCAGGGCGATGTGATTACGATCGCCGGCAACGTGATGACCTACCGGCCGGCGTGAGCCGGTTCGTGTCGGCTCGGCGCTGCGGCGGTCTCGCCGTGATGGTCCTGTGTGCGTTGGCGGTGACCGCGTGCGGCAGCAAGCCACGCGATCCGATGTCATCGGGCCGCCCAGTGCAGGGCTATCACCCGGAGCGCTTTCCGGATATTCCGCTGCCGCCCGGCTATTCGCTGGATGGCGAGCGTGACCAGTTGGCCGTGGCCGTCGCCGATGGCTTGGTGCGGCGCTACGAGGTCTTCCTGGTTCAGCGCAAGGACGCCCAGTCGCGATCCGGTCCGGACCTGTTGGCCTGGTATGATCGCGTACTGCTCGATACGGGTTGGACGCCAACCAGCGCTGATGACCGCAGCCGGGTTTTCCGCAAGCAGCGGTCCCCGCAGGTGGGCGAAGAGCTGACGGTGCGCGCCTATGGTCGGGCGGCGTCGTTCCATTTGCGGCCGTGGAATCCTTAAATTACCTGCGTCCTGCGTCCTGCGTCCTGCGTCTCCCATCATTTCGTCTTGAGCCGGGGTGGTGGAGCTGATCGGGACGGAAGAACCAGGACTTTCTTCGCGTTTCGCATGTGAGGGAACGACGCAGGACGAAAAAACACCACGCAGGACGGGCTCCCCCTTAAGCTTGACCCCCGCGCATCGGTCCATCCAATCGCCTCCCCCATGGCCGATCCCGTCGATACCGCACCGACCACCAGCTATTCCGATCCGATTTACGATCGGCTGGAGGCCCTCAGCAACCGTATCCGGCGCGCCAAATGGATCATCATCATCGCGCTGGTCGTCGCCGTGGTCGGTGGTGTGCTGCTGCGCTCGGCGCTGCAGAACCGGCCCGAAGCCCGCAGTGCGGTCGCCTTCGTCAGCGCCCAGCAGGAGCGCGACGACGCCCAGCGGCGCACCGCTCTGGCTGCCGTTGCCGATGACGACAAGGCCACCGCGTTCTTCCGTGCCCGCGCCGCTCTTGAGCTGGTTCAGCTTGAACTCGCTGACGGCAAGTCGGACGCCGCCGCGACGTGGGTAAGCAAAGCCGCGCAAGCCGCCGCTGATGTCGACGACGATCAATTGGTGCTGGCGGTGCGCTCCGCGCAGGCCGCCGTGGCTGAAGACGCTGGTCAACTCGATGAAGCCTTGGCGCTCTACGACACCGTTGCCAGCAGTGGCTTGATCGCCAGCCCGACTCATGGCCTGGTCGCCGTGCTCGGTGCCGCGCGCATTGAGCTCGCTCAGGGCAAAGCCGAAGCCGCCATCGAGCGTCTCGAACCCCACATCGAACGCATGGAGCCTGAACTCGATCAGATCCTCAGCATCGTGCGCCTGGTCTATTGGCAGGCCAAGCGCACGGTCGCCGGTGCACCGGCGGTGGTCGCGGATCCGGATGCTCCCGCTGAACCCGCCGTGCCTGCCGTGACGGTCCCCACGCCGGAAATGGGCGAAGCGCCCGCTGCCGAAACGCCGGTGGCTTCGGCACCGGCGCAAGCCTGCGCGCA
>CAYQAQ010000431.1:0-2967 GCA_964415495.1 uncultured candidatus Brocadiaceae bacterium
CGAACAGCACGCCGCCGTCAACGGATCGAGATACAGCGCCTGGATGGCGAGTTCCTTCGACTTATGGATGGCCGCCTCGGCCGCGAGGTCATACATCGCCATGTTCTGCGCGCAGATCGCCGCCATCGCGCGCGGCAGGCGACCGTAGACGATCGGCTGCAACCCGTTGCGGTCGACCAGCGTTTTCACTTCGACCACGCCATCATGCGGCAGGTTATCGATCAGCGGGCCGCCGCCCTGCCAGCGGTTCATCACGTTGCCGTGGAAGGTGAAGGGGCTGTTCTTTTCGCGCGCCTCGATGATGAAGGCGGCGTATTCGAAGCTGCGCTTCCATTCCGTCGATTCTTCGCCGCTGACCATCTTCTCACGCTTGGCATCGGCATCTTTGCGCCACTGCGGCCAGTTGTTGGCGTAAAAGGAAGACTCACCGTCATAGCGGGCGCGGCAGTAGCGATCGATCAGATCCTTGCGCTTGCGATAAAAGGGCAGGTATTCGCTGAGGTGGCCACTGGATTCGGTGATGTAGGCACCGAAATGCAGCATCATGTCTTTGCGCACCAGATCGTTAGCATCGTTGGCATCGGCGGGATTGCCCGCGAGATCCTGCTCGGCCTTTTTCATCAGCAGCGGATAGAGGTCTTTGCCCTGATGCGCGAACTTCGTGAACCACGCCAAGTGATTGACGCCCGCGCATTCCCAGTCGATGTCCTTGATGTCGATGCCCGTGCGCTTGGCGAGTTGGGCCGACGAGCCTTGCACGCTATGGCACAGTCCGACCACCGGCATCGACGAGGTGCGTCCGGCGGCCAGACACATCATGCTCATCGGGTTGGTGTAATTGAGCACGATGGCGTTCGGGCACAGCCGTTCAGCGTCTTTGAGAATCTCGAGAAAGACCGGAATCGTGCGTAAGCCTTTGAACAGACCGCCGGGTCCGACGGTATCGCCGATGCACTGGTCGACGCCGAACTTGGCCGGAATGTCGTTGTCGTGGCGCACGCAGCCGAGGCCGGAAACCTCGATCGAATTGATCAGGTAGTCAGCGTCGCGCAGGGCTTCCGTGCGATCGGTGTGCGCGGTCACCGTCCAGCGCGCCGCAGCGGTCGAGAAGCGTTCGGCGACCGCGCTGACAATAGCCTGCATGGGCTTGAGACGTGCCGCGTCGATATCGACCAGCGCGATCTCGCCGCCGCTGTGGCCGGGCGTCTGCATGATGTCATTCGCCAAGCGCGGGGTGAAACCTGAGCCAGCCCCGAGCATCGCGACCTTGATCGGACGCGGCATCGTACCGGGCAGGCCGATGACGGCGCTGTCTTTGGTATGGGCGGCGTGGCCTTCCGTCTTGGCGGTCGTGGCGGGGGTTGCAGTGGCGGTGGCCATGGCGGCGACTGCTGGGTGGGTTCGTGATATCCTAACCTAGCTCATCTCAGCGATCCCAGGCATTTTGGTTGCGATGGCTGCCAAAATGTGATGTGCTTCTCGTGCCTATGGACTACCACGCTGCGCGCGACCGCGTCCTCTGGCATCTGGTCGGCCTCAGTAGCGATGAGCGCCACCCGGCCGGCAGCCGGTGGTGGCACGACAATGCGGGCCGCCAGCCGGCGGGTCTGGTGGTCTTTCAGCTGATCCTGGCCGGGCACTGCATCCTGCGCACGCCGGACGGCGATCGCGAGGTGCGGGCCGGCCAAGCCTTCCTGTTCACCTACGACGAACCGACCGCGTACGGCCGGCCCACCGATCGTCCAGACTGGCCGTATGCCGATGAGGCGATCCACACCGCGCACATCGCCTTTGGCGGTGCTGGCCTGCGTGCGCACTGGGACGTCTTGCGTACGCGCTTCGGCCCGGTGGTCGCGCTCGGTGAGGCGCCACGCGTGCTCGACCTCCTGCGCGAGATCGAAGCTGCTTTCGCCCGCGATCGCTTCAGCGACCGCCGCGCCCACAGTCCGACCATCCACGCTTTCGTCATGCGCCTCTTCGACGAGATCGAAGCCGCCGCCGCCGAAGGCTTGTCCGCCGTTGAACGCGCCGTCGACGAATTGCTGCGCGCCCCGCTCTCGGGCCATTCGCTCAAACAGGTCGCGCACCAGCATGGCGTGACGCGCGAGCACCTCACCCGCACCTTCCACGAGCGCGTCGGCAAACCGCCAGCAACCTGGCTGCGCGAAGCCCGCCTGCAACGCGCCCTGGAATTGATGCGCGCCACCGAACTGCCGCTGGAGACCGTGGCCCTGCAAGCCGGCTTCGCTTCGGTGCGCACGCTGGCGCGTCTGGTGCAACGGCACACCGGCATCGCACCGGGGCGGTTGCGCACGGTACCACGCCGCTAAATCTGAACAGCGTACCGACTACCACGGGTAATCTGAAGGTGACCGACGGACCTTCGCCTGCTATCGCCGCCGCGGGAACATTCCTGGCATACCTGGCATCGCGACGACGGGGTTGATTAGAACCCCTTGCGGGAAAAAGGGCGGAAATAGTAATAGGGTGACCTTCATTGACGCGCGACCGATCGTCACGGTGGCCTCGCTCAATGCCACCAGCCCAGGTGGAGTGACCGGCTGCGTTCATACGGTCGAAACGGCTCCTGACAGCTGGACCGAAGAGGCCTGGTTTAAGGACGACAAGCAGGTCGCCTTCCGCAGCATCGAGACCGACGGGTCCGGTGAACAGGGATATCATACCCCGGAGTAAATTTGCGCTTGGTTCACACGGCCTCTGTGCCGTCACCGCGCCCACCTGGACCTGGTCCAGGTGGGCGCGGTGTTGTCAGGGATGCAGAGAAGCTGCGGCGCCGGCTCGGCGGGTATCAGGCTGCGCCGGAACCAGCGTGCGCCGGGGCCACGGCGACACCTTTTCCAGCGGGCAGACGTAGGCTCGTGGTCACCGATCCCACACGCACCTGGCAGTCCTGGTCGCGATCGGCGATCAGCGTCGCCGTCCGCACTGCGCCATCAGCCCAGGTGA
>CAYQAQ010000432.1:0-302 GCA_964415495.1 uncultured candidatus Brocadiaceae bacterium
TCCGCACGCCGTCGGTTCGACGTGGCAAATGAAGCTCGGCGGCGTCACGGTTGTGCGCGTACACGACTACACCCCCTTCGACGGCGAGGGTCCGACGACGACGCGCCCCGACGACGCGGTGCGGGCGGTGATCTTCGACGAGTGCCGAGCGGGCCGCATCGGCGCATGCATGCAGTACTGCGACCCAGAGTACGATCGCACGCGAGTGCCAGAGCCGGGCCCGCAAAGCGTCGCTCCCCTCGAGCCGTCGCGGCCGTAGCGAGCCGGACTCGAGTGTCGGGGCTCGCGATCTCGATCGCGCG
>CAYQAQ010000432.1:312-2962 GCA_964415495.1 uncultured candidatus Brocadiaceae bacterium
ACGACTGCCGCACGCACGACTACGTTCGCCTTGGCCCACGGAACCTGTCCGCAGCGCTCAAGCGCATCCGGTTTCCGATCTGAGTGCTTGCCGTTTGCCGTGGTCCATGCGTGGGTCCTTCGGGCCCACCGTTTCGGTCGGCAGTGGCTGCGTCGGTTCCACGGGTCTCGCTCGGCGAGCGGAACTCTGAGCCCTGCGCTTTGGCACGCAGGTTGCTGCCGAGTGCAACGACAAACGTGCAACGACAAACGTGCAACGACAAACGTGCAACGGCCAGAGCTCGTGGCCGACAGGAGCGAGTGCAATGCCAATCCAATCCCTACTTCTTACTGCGGCTGCGCTCGGCCTGAGCGCCTGTTTCAACCCGAACGAAGCATCGAGCGGCTCGGGCGAGGAGACCGATATGACCTTCGGCACCGGAGGCGAAGCCGATTCCGATCTCATCACGACCGGCGGCACCGAGTCGGAAAGCGGGAGCGAGGCAGGCTCCTCGACGACAGCCGCGGATGCCGAGACCGACACACACAGCGATGGCGGCGGTCCCGAGTGCGGCGACGGCATCGTCAAGGATGGCGAGGTTTGCGACGATGGGATCAACGATGGGAGCTACGACGGCTGCTCGCCGGACTGCTCGGCAGTCGGCCCTCGTTGTGGCGACGGGTGGGCCAACGGCCGCGAGAGCTGTGACCTCGGCCAGGACAACGGGGGCAGCGACTGCAACGCGTTCTGCCAGGTCCCGGGCACGGTCCTGGCCGAGGCTTACGAAACGCTCGACGTATCTCGCGTGACGAGCTCGGGCGACGTGCAAGGGAGCCACGCAACGACGTGGAACGGGCACGTGACCGCCGCATTCGGCGGGTGGGGAACGACGGTATGGGAGCTCGCCGAATCAGAAGCGGAAAGCGGACTGGATATCGCCACGCTCGACCATCGGCTGTGGTCGGGAGACGAGAGCTTCCTCCCGTTGGGTGGCGCGCTCGGGCTCTCGAACGGCAATCTCCTGCTTGCCGGAGGGTCCTTTTCCCCTGCCGCGGTCATGGTGAACGAGTCGATGGACGTGGTCTGGACCTTCGAACCGGACAATGCGGGGCCGACGGACGGCTTTGTCGGCGCCGCCCGGATACCGGGGGGCGTAGTCCTCGGCGCGCGGCACCGCAGCGGAGGGGGATCCGAATTCTCGGCATACTGGGTCCGGGCGTTCGCCGAGTCCGGCGCGGAGCTGTGGGACGCCACCGAAGTGATCGAAGGCACGGACAACATCTACGGACGCGACCTCGTCGGAATCGGTGGAGACCAAGCGGTCCTGTTGACTTCGGAATGGGACAACCCGCGTGTCCGGATCTACGACCAGTTCGGTAGCGTCGTCGCCGACGACGACCTCGTCACCGTTCCCGAGATCTACCGTGTTCTGTGCGGCGGCGAGAATGGGTTCTTCCTCGTGGACGAGTACGACGGGGCCTTGGTCGGCTTCGATGCCGAAGGCGATGCGACGTTCCATGCAAGCGTCCCTGTCCCCGGAGACGACCATGCGTTCGTGGGTTGTGGAGTGCGCGACGACAATTCTCCGGTCATCGGCATGAGCGTCGTGGACTCGGCGAGCACGACGCTCCACGTTTACGGTTTCGACGGCGCGAGGCGAGCCTGGACGCGTGAGATCGTCGACGACCTTCCCCGGTCGGGCTGGTCCGCACCCACCGTGCATGTTGACGAACAACACGCGCGCGCATGGATCTTCATCGGGGGAACGGAGGATGAAGGAGTGCGTTTCGTATATGCCGCTGTCGTCGCGATCTAGCTCCACGAGACGGAGAGGCGGACGCATGACCGGTGGCTCAGCCGGCTCAGCCCTGATCGTCGATCGTGCCCACCCTTGCCTGTTCATTCCGTGGGTCGTTCGGGTCCACCTCTCTGGTCGGCAGTGGCTCCTTCGGTTCCACGGCTCTCGCTCGGCGAGGCGGAACTCGGAGCCCCGCACTCTGGCACGGCGGTTGCTGTCGAGTGCAACGATGCGCGTTCGCAGTCCACGGTTTTGGAGTCCCATGAAACTCGATTCGATTGTCATGCTCGTGCTGGGCTCGTGCTGGCTACCCATCGCACCGGCGTGTGGCGCCGAACCGGAGGCCCAACGGAAAGGCCTGGCTCGAGACGCCGACGACCTCGTGGAGGAAGGTGGCGCGGGATCGCAGAGCCGCGAGGACGCCCGATCGAAATCGAGAGCACCCCGGCTCGAGCCCGCGATCCTTGGGGCAGACCGCCCCAAGCAGGTCGAAGATCCCGATCGGGCGCGCGAGGCCGAGCCCGAGGCCGAAAAGGACGCGGCTCCGGGGCCGGTCGAGGCCAAGCTCGATGTGTTGAAGCCGTGCTTCGAGCTCCTCGACGCAATCCCGAAGGCGATCTCGGAACGCTCGCGCTCCGATGGCAGGATCCCGAGCGCACCGCCGGACGTCGCCCCGTGCGTGACGGCGGTCCGCGACGCGAAGGCGAGCACTCCCGCACGACCCGAGCTCGAGCGATCCGCGTCCGAGTGTTCGACGCTCGCCGAGCGAGTCGTGTCCAAGCTCGACGAGATCGATCGGCACGACCCGCTCCTTCGTCCGGGAGGCCGTCGCGACCTGGAGAAAGAGCTCTACACAGCGAACCGCGAGCTCGA
>CAYQAQ010000433.1:0-2955 GCA_964415495.1 uncultured candidatus Brocadiaceae bacterium
CGATCCCCGGCCAGCAGGGCGGCGAGCAACGCCGAACGGGTGGGATCGGCACTCATTCGTCGTCCAGCAACCCAGGTCGCCCGGGCGTTGGCGTGTCGAGGGTCAGGTCCCAACGCTTGGCCAGCGCCAGGAGGTCGCGCCCCAAGCCCTCGCCACCTGGGCGTGCGGCCAGGACACGGTGCCAATGACGAATAATGGCCTCGGGGCGAATCCATGCCTCTGCGCGTTCGATGAAGGGCACCAGGCGCTGCGCGACGGCGGGGTCGCTGATCGTGCTGAGTTCTTGCCCGAACCAGGCAACCATGCGTTCGTGGTCATCGGCGCAGGCGGCCAACACCACGCAGCGCACTAAACCGCACTCCAACTCGCGACGCCGACGCAGCAGATGCGCCACAGTCGGTAAAATTTCATCGACCTGCGGGTGCGCGCGCAGCACCGCGAGCAAACCGTTGACGTTACCGCTCGCATCAGCGAGGCCGCGCAGATGCAGCGCGGTCGCGCGCACGAGCTGCGCATCGATCGCATCCAGGCCGGCCAGCCACGGTACCAACTCGGCCATGCCCATCCGCGTGTTGGCCAAGCCATCGCCAAGCAAGGCCAGCGCCGCAGCATGCAGCACGCGCGCGGCTGCCGCGCGATCCTGCTCGACCACCGTAAAAATAGCCGGGAAAACGCCCGCCGCATCGCGACGCACCGCGATGCGGTCGTACCAATCATTCCAGTCGACGGCGACTTCACCGCCGGCCGCATCCTGCACCGCGCTGGTGGCGAGGCGGCGGATCTCGGCCTCTTCGTCCTCGCGCGCCAGACGAAGGATCTCGGCCGGCAAGGGTCGACACACCGCCAGTTTGCGCAGCAGATGGCGACGCTGTTGTCCCTGGGCCCATCCGCCGCCGGGCCCCAAACGCGCCAATTGTTCACCAGCGGCGGTGATGAGATCGGGTGTAAAATCCGCTGGATCCAAGCGCAGGAATCCCACCACGCCCCATTGGCGCAATGCCGGCGCGGGCGAGCGCAATGCGCGCGTCAGCAACGCGGCCGCGTCCCCTTCCCATCGTCCGCTGGTCAAAGCGGCAAGGATCGCGCTGCGCGTCGCATCATGCGTGAGATGTTCATACGCTTCGACCAAGGCCGTCGCCAACGCAGCATCAACGCGAATCCACGGCGCCAGCACGGTGACGATGGCGCTGACCACCACGGGTGCCCGCTCTGCATCCAGCATGGCCACCAGACCGTGCCGACCCTCAGGAGTGCGCGCAAGACCGGGTCCGACCTGCGGGAGGACTGTGGCAAGCACGCTGCTCTCACGTTCCGCCTGGAGCAATGAGATCACCGCCACGGTCGCCGACGCATGCGGCGCTTCGGCCAAAGCCTGCAATGCGTCGTGGCGCACAGGGCCGTGCGGATCGCTGCGCGCAACGTCCACCATGGCAGCCCGCAGATCCTCGTCACTGAGCCGATCGCGGCTCATCACCAGCGCGAGTCGGCGACATGCGGCGTCATCGTCCGCACGCAGCACGGTGGCCAGCGTCACTGCCGAGAGCCCGCCACGATCGAGTCCATGCGCGAGCACCGTGCGCCGCACCGCGAGCGGCTCACCGGGCAGCACCAACGCATCGAGGGCCGTGGCATCCAGCGCGTCGCGTTCGAGCAACGCGGCTACCACCGCAGGCCGCGATTCACCCTGACCGCTGCGCAGACGCTCGCGCCACCACGCTAAGACGGTCGGCGTCGGCCGCGTCACCTGCAGTAACAAAGCTTCGATCTGCGCGCACGTCGCGCGATCGGTGATGCTGGGAATGACGGCGATCAGTGCGTCTGCCAGGGGCGGGTGCGTGGGCAGTACGGCGCGCAGTTCCATTAAGCAGGCGCTGCGCGCCGCGGGCAACGAAACTCCGGCCACCAGCAGGTCTTGCCATGCCGCGCGCAGGTCGGCGGGAATGACCGCCGCATCGACCCTGCTGGCACGAACGATCAGCGCTGCGCGCAAGGCGTCATCCGGCTCAGCGGCAGCCACGGCCAGCCAGGTGGCGAGCACCGCGCCATCGGTCAGCAATGGTGCGGCCACCGCTGCCAAACTGCGGCGCGCCGCAAGATCACTGCTGGCCATCAGGCTGAGCGCAAGTTGCGCATCGGCGACGCTGGCGCTACGCCGCGCGCGCACGCTGGCGAGCACGGCTTCCGCGGTCATGGCCGCTGCAAGGCCCGCGCGCCCGGGCCGGCCAGCACCGCAGCCAGGCGCGCCTGTTCGTCCGCCGTCAGGTCGAGGGTGACCACCACCGTCAACGCACGCTGCCGCGTCTGCGTGTCGAGTTCCTGACTATCGATCACCGCCAACAGTGGTGCCGCGTGGCGCGTGACGCCCGGTCGCAGATAGCCATCGAGACACGTCCGCACCAGCGCGCGATCGGTGTCGTGCGTCAGCACATCGGCAAGCGCCGCAACCGCTGCAGTGGAATCCTCGGCCACGGCCCCGAGCGCGGTGGCGCAGGCCGCGCGAAAGAGCGACGACGGATCACTCAATTCCTGGGCAAACACCGCCACCAAATCCGGATGCCGCGCCAACGACAAGGGCTGCAGCAGTGCGAACAAGGCTGCACGCAAGGCCTCATCGGTTTCGTGGGCAAAGGCCGCCGCCAGCGGTTCCGCGATATCCGCGACGCGCAGCCGCGGCAGTACGATCTCAACGACGAGCGCGCGTTGCTGCGGTCGGGGCAGCGTGGTCCAACAGGTCAGCAAGGTCGCGCGTACACCGGCATCACGCGCCGCATACGGCGCCAACAAATTCAAAATGCTCTGCAATTCCTCATCGCGCCACGACGTCACGTCCGCGCTGAAAGCCGCGAGCAGCGCGGCACGCACCGCCTCTTGGCGCATCTGCGGCCGCGCCTGGGCCACGGCCGCCTGCCGCACCTGCGGGTCAGCGGCGGGGTGTCGAACGTTTCGTTCTCCTTC
>CAYQAQ010000434.1:0-2943 GCA_964415495.1 uncultured candidatus Brocadiaceae bacterium
TTGTTTGCCCGCGATCTGCGAGGCGGGGGCGCAGGGCGTGCCGCTCATCGTGCTCGCAGCGGATCGGCCGTGGGAAGCGCAGGGCCGCGGCGCCGCGCAGACCATGGCCCAGCGAGGTCTGTTCGCCGGGCATGCGCGCGAAGTGGTCCTGGGCGAGCCCGTCGCCATCGACGTGGTGCTGATCGCCATGCGCAGCATGGTCAGCCGTGCGGCGCAGGAGCGCGGCCCCGTGGTGCTGCATGTGCCGCTGCGCGACCCCCTGCCGCCGCTGCCTGATCCGACGTTCTCCGCGGCGGCGCTCAGTCCCCTTGCGCGCGGTGGCCGCGATGATGCGCCCTTCACCCGCGTCGGACCCACGGTCGGTCAGCTGCCCGATGGCGTGCATGAGCTGCTGCGTCCCGGTTTGAAAGGACTGATCATCGTCGGTGCGCAGATCGGCGAGCCGAATGCCGACCTTGTTGAACTGGCACAAACGGCTGGTTTTCCATTACTCGCCGACGCTACCTCGGGTCTGCGCGGCTTGGCGGGTGAACATGAGATCGTGTTGGCTGACGCGCTGATCAACGGTTCGCTGCGCCACGCGACCCCCGAATTGATTATTCGCGTGGGTCCGGTGCCCTTGCAGCGCGGCACCTGGGAGTGGTTGGCGCGCCAATCCTGTCCGGTCATCGCTATCGAGGATCGCCGCAACCAAGACATTATTGGCACCGCGACGGTGGCGCTCGCCCATCTGCCTGCCGACAGCTGGCGCGTGCTGGGCGATCGGCTCGCCACCGGCGATGCCACGTGGCTGGCTGACTGGCGCGCAGCGGATCACCAAGCGCAACGGCGACTGCATGCCTTCGTACGGGCCGAGCCGTGGAGCGAACTGGTCGCCGCACACATCGCCGTGAATCACGATGGCTTTGCCCATCTGCACGCGGCACCCAGCATGCCGGTGCGCCACGTCAACTGGCACCTCGTGCCGCGCCCGCCGCACGTCGCCCATCACGTCTACGCGAATCGCGGCGTCAATGGCATCGATGGCTGCATCGCCACCTTCGCTGGGGCATGTCCGCTGCATGGCGGCAATGGGTTGCTGCTCATCGGCGACATCGCCTGCACCCATGACCTCAACAGTCTGGCGCTGGCGGGTCAGCTCGCTGCGGCCAGCGCCATCGTGGTGCTCAACAATGATGGCGGCGGTATTTTCGATCATCTGCCCGTCGCGCAGGTCGCCGGCTATGAACACTGGGTGCGCACTCCGCACGGACGTGATTTTGCCGGCGCGGCCGCGCAAGCGGGCCTCGTGTATGCACGGGTCAGTGACCGTCAGGGGCTCGAACAAGCACTGAACACGGCGGCCACCCAGTCCGGCTGCACCCTCATCGAATGCGATGTGCGAAAATCCCCCAATCGCGAACGGCACCAGGCGCTGATGCTGGCCCTGGGTGATTCACATGGGTGATACGAGCGCGTGGGGCTTGGCTCAGGTCTGCGGTCAGTCCGCTTCCCTTAGCGGCAACCACTTTAGGATCGCAGGCATGGGCGGTCGCCGCGGCATCACCTTGATCGAAATGCTGGTCGCCACCGGCGTGTTCATGCTCGGCTTCGTTGGCGCCTTGAGCCTGTTCACGGCCGGGGTCAGCTACCGCAAGCAAAGCGATGACCTGACCCGGACATCGTTGGCGCTCACCTCGCTGATCGAAGAGATCCGCATCGACGCCGGGCGCGAGGTCGGTGGCCCCTTCCCCCCACTGGATTACATCGGCAACGGCTTCGCCGCTGATGGTCCCGAAGATGAGGACGGCACGCTCTTCGCCTACCGCATGCAGCCCAACATCTGGTACCGGGTGGAAGCGTGCACCGATCTCTCCAATCCTCCGCGCACGGATAATGCGACTACCACTGCGATCAAGCTGACCCTGTTGATCGTCCCGTTTGCAACCTCGGACACCGAGTTGACCCTGGTTGAACTGGGTCGTCAGCTCCAACTGCGCGACACCTACAACGTCCTACTCACCACCCCCGTGGACATCGCCAATCGTCTCGTTGATCGAGGCATCGCCTTGCGCCATGAGGTGGTCATGGTGCGTCACCGCGGGTGGTGATCGCTCGCGAAACGGACGAGCTCTCCTCCGCGCTCAATCATCCCTATACTGATACACGCCCTTTTGGCCCGAAGTCTCGCTGACTTCGATGCGCAGCGCGGCGACACTGACGCGGTCGAAGGTGTCGCGCAGGCGGGCGAGCAAGGTGCGGCCGATCCAGGCGGCGAAGTTCTCGGCGGAGGTGTTGTTGATTGGCAGGACGATGATTTCGTCAGTTGGTGCCAGATAGCGACAGGCGCGGTAGGTGACCTCGGTGTGGCCGTCATCGCGGTGCGCGTAGCGCAACTCGGCATGCTCGCCGGGGATCAGCCAATGTTCGTCGAGTTCGTCGCATAGACGGCGAATGATCGGTTTGACCAGCTTGAAATCGATGACCAGACCGTGTTCCGACAGGCGGCCGTCGACCTCACAGGTCACTTGGTAATTATGGCCATGCAGGCGTTCCTTCGACCCATCGGGAAAGATGAGGAAGTGGGCGCAGGAGAATTTGAGGTACTCCTTGGCGATCAGAATGGACCAGTTTTCCATGCGTTGATCAGACCCAGACCGCTCGGGCGTGCAATGCGTCAGCTTGGCTGGTTGCCACAACGCTCCGCGCACAGAGCGTCTCTCGCCATGACCGAGGACGCAGGACGCAGGACGCAGGACGCAGGACCCGACCCGGACCGCGTGCGCGGCATGTTCGGCCGCATCGCCGGGCGCTATGATCTACTCAACCGCCTGCTGTCCGCTCGCCGCGATGTGGCGTGGCGGCGCACAGCCTTAACCCATCTGCAAAACCCGCCCGGCTTGTTAGTCGATCTGGCCTGCGGCACCTACGACGTCGGCCTGGAAGCCCTGGCGCGGGGCAGCG
>CAYQAQ010000435.1:0-2935 GCA_964415495.1 uncultured candidatus Brocadiaceae bacterium
GGGCGCTGGTCGTCATGGCACGGGCAAGGATGCCGGCGACGGCGAAGACCATGTGAAGAGGGGTGGAAGGGTTTGCGAGGGCAGGGCGAGGGACGATATGCGATCCGCGATCCGCGGAAGTTGGTAGCTTGAGGCTTCAGGCTTGAGGCCCCTAGCTTGAGGCTTCAGGCTTCCGGGACTCGCGCATCGTCTATCGCACACGTCTATCGCGCCTCGCGCCTCGCCCCTATTCCAACGCCACCCCGGCGTCATCCGGTAGGATCGCGGCCCAGGCCCGGCCGTCGCGGTCCAGCCATGCGCGGGGCATCATGGCCGCGCGGAGGGGGAAGGCGTAGCCGTCGTGGCTGAGAACGATGGCGCCACCGTTGCCGCCGAGGGCGACGACCTGGCCGATGGCCTCTTCGGTCGCTGCGGTAAGGCCGTGCGCCTCGTGGCGCAGCGCAATGCGGTGGGCGAAGGCGCAGCGGATGAAGCATTCACCAACGCCGGTTGCCGATATGGCGCAGGCGTCGTCGGCCCAGGTGCCGCAACCGATGAGGGCGCTGTCGCCGACCCGGCCGGGCAGCTTGCCGCTCAGGCCGCCGGTCGACGTCGCGGCGGCGTAGACGCCGGACGCATCGCGCGCGACCGCACCGACGGTGCCGGGATGGCCCGAGGTATTGGACACGAACCAGCCGGCCGGCACGGGATCGGCGCCCGCGCCGAGGGCGAAGGCATCGGCATCGCTGCCGACCAGCAGCACGTGTTTGGTGCGTTCCAGCACCAGGCGCGCCGCGCTCACCGGATTGCGGCAGTGGCGCAGGCCGGCGACGGCTCCGGCGCGGCGGTCGGCCCCGGTCATCATCGCCGCATCCAAGGTCACACTGCCGAAGGAATCGCGCACTGAGCCGCGGCCAGCGTCGAACAAGCCGCAGTCCTCGAGCACGCGGATGGCGGCCTCGGTTGCGTCGAGGGCGCTGACGCTGAGCGCCGCGCGACCCGCGCGCATGGTCTCAGCAAGCGCGGCGAAGATCTCCGTGCGCGGCCGGGTGTGGGTGCCGGCTCCGGCATGGATGGCAAACAAAGGTCCTGCGTGGGGAGGTCTTGCGTCCTGGGTCCTGGGTCCTGCGTCTTGCGTCATGGGGGTGAGAGCATGGATGCTTGTCTGCATTGGCAATCGGGACTCGCATGCGAACGAGCTCTGCGGTCGAGAAAATCGATGCATGCAGGACGCAGGACACATAATGATACGCAATCCGGCCGTTGCTCCGTCGGTCAGCTGCCCAACCTGTCCCCATGCCCGCTCCAGGTGAACCCGCCGGCTTCCGTCTTGCTGCACCCTACGTGCCCATGGGCGACCAGCCCACCGCCATTGCCGGTTTGGAGGAGGCCCTGCGCGCCGACAAACGGTGGGCGACGCTGCTCGGCGTGACGGGATCGGGCAAGACCTTCACCGCGGCAAATGTCATCCAGCGCCTGCAACGGCCAACGCTGGTGATCTCGCACAACAAGACCTTGGCCGCGCAGCTGTATTCCGAGTTCAAAGGCTTCTTCCCCGACAACGCGGTCGAGTACTTCGTCTCGTACTACGATTATTATCAGCCCGAGGCCTACGTGCCGTCGCGCGATCTCTACATCGAAAAAGAATCGTCGATCAACGACGAGATCGAGAAGCTGCGCTTGTCGGCAACCCGTTCCTTGTTGGCGCGTCGCGATGTCATCATCGTCGCCTCGGTCAGCGCCATCTATGGCTTGGGTTCGCCTGGATCCTATGCTGACCTGACGGTAGAGATCCAGGTCGGCCAGGCGATCGAACGCGACGATCTGCTGCGCAGTCTGGTCGCGATCCAGTACAACCGCGGTGACCTAGGCTTTCAGCGCGGAAAATTCCGCGTACGCGGCGATGTCGTGGAATTGTGGCCCGCTTACGACGACACCGTGGTGCGCATCACCTTCTTCGGCGAAGAGATCGAACGCATCAGTAGCGTGCACGCGCTGACCGGTGAGATTCAAGGCGATCATGAGCGCATGAAGCTCTATCCCGCCAAACACTTCGTGGTCGATGAACCCACCATCGAACGCGCCTTGGCCACCATAGAAGCCGAACTCAACGAGCGTCACGCGGAGTTGATGAAGAAGGGTGCCCTGGTTGAAGCGCAACGCCTGCTTTCGCGCACCAAATACGATCTCGAGATGCTGGCCGAAACCGGAACCTGTCCCGGCATCGAAAATTATTCGCGCCATCTCACCGGCCGAAAAGCCGGCGAGCGCCCATATTGCCTTTACGATTTCCTGCCCAGCGACTACCTGCTCGTGGTGGACGAGAGCCACGTGACGATTCCGCAGATTCGCGGTATGTACGCCGGCGACCGCAGCCGTAAGGAAACCCTGGTTGAACACGGCTTCCGTTTGCCGAGTGCGATGGATAACCGGCCCCTGCGCTTCGAAGAGTGGGAAACTTTGGTCAATCAGGGCATTTTTGTCTCGGCGACTCCGGCCGACTACGAAGCGAAAAACGAACAAGCGCGGGTCGAGCAATTGATCCGGCCTACCGGTCTGGTCGATCCGGCGGTGAGCGTGCGCCCAACCAGCGGCCAGATCGATGACCTGATTGCGGAAGTCACCGCGCGCTGCGCACGCGACGAGCGCACCTTGGTCACGACGCTGACCAAACGCTTGGCGGAAGACCTTGCCGAATTCCTCGGTGAAGCCGGGGTGCGTACCACCTATCTGCACAGCGACATCGACGCCATCGAACGCATCGAAATATTGGAAGCCCTGCGCATGGGCGAGACCCAGTGTTTAGTCGGCGTCAATCTGCTGCGCGAAGGTCTCGACCTGCCCGAGGTCTCGCTGGTTGCCATCTTCGACGCCGACAAGCAGGGTTTTCTGCGCAGCGAAGGCGCGCTGATCCAGACCATGGGCCGCGCCGCGCGCCATCTGACCGGTCAAGTCA
>CAYQAQ010000436.1:0-943 GCA_964415495.1 uncultured candidatus Brocadiaceae bacterium
GTCCGCGCGCGACATTGCCGCTGCCCTTGCCGAGATTTTCCCGGATGTTCCCCCGGATCGGCTGGAGGCCGATTGTGCAATGCTGATGGCGCGTCTGACCGCTGAGGGGTTCATTCTGACCGCATGACTTCGGCCCCGCACCGGTGCGGACCCGGATGCGCCACGCGCTGTCCCCCGCCGCTGCCCGGCGCAGCCGCTTGGAGGAGGCCAGTGTCCGGTCGGCGACCGCCTGCGTGTACACCAGCGCATCACGCAGACGGGAACTCCCGAAGTCAGCGGCAAGCGGATTCAGCAGCCGGGTCAGCATGTCGGTCGGCAGCACGCGCAGATCGGCCAGGGTCGCGGCGGCTCCTTGCCGCTTGACCAAACTGGCCTGTACCGCGCGATAGACACCGATGACGTGGCTTTGCAAGGTGGCGATCTCGACCGCGCCGCGTTCGCGCAGCATGCACAGCTCTTCGACCAGGGCCTCGCGCAGCGGTAGCGAACGATAGTGCGCATCGTCGGCCAGGGTCTGCACCGTCTTGAGCACGCGGGCGCGTTCGCTGTCGGTGTCGAGTTCGCGCAGAATAGCGAGCAATCGGGGGTTCTCGACCGTGCCTGAGATGAAGGCATCCGACAGACTGCTCTCCATCTCGTCGACGAGTTCGCGGTGGCGATCGATCAGCAGCGGTCGTCGCGCCTCGGCGATGAATTCCAGGGTGCTGTAGGCGGGATCGTCCTCGGGCTCGGCAGCGGGTCTGGGCATGGCGGATGTCATGCCAGGATTCCCCTACGAATGCCAGCACTGAGCCGGCTCGGGTTGGCAGGTGTTCTGCGCAACCATGACTTGCCGTCGCCATAACCGGCCTAGCCTGTCCAGCCGCCCGGAAATGACCGGGTTCTCACGGAGAGCGGCTTCATGACCGGCGCGGAATTGGTCCTCGACGGCGGCATCTGCGCG
>CAYQAQ010000436.1:953-2933 GCA_964415495.1 uncultured candidatus Brocadiaceae bacterium
GTCTTCGGTGCACAGTGGGGGGACGAGGGCAAGGGCAAGGTCATCGACCTGCTCAGTGGGAAAACGGATCTGGTGGTACGCTGCCAGGGTGGCGCCAATGCCGGACACACCGTGGTCGTGGGCGATCGCAAGGTCGTGCTGCATCTGCTGCCGTCCGGCGCGTTGCACGAAGGTGCCGTCTGCGTCGTCGGCAATGGTGTCGTCGTCGATCCGACGGCGCTGCTGAACGAGCTCGCTGATCTCGGGCCGGCTGGCGAGCAACTCGCGGGTCGCCTGCGCATCAGCGACCGTGCGCACTTGGTCATGCCGTGGCACAAGATGCTCGATGCCGCCGCTGAGCGGCGCAAAGGCGACGCCAAGGTCGGCACGACACTGCGCGGTATCGGCCCAGCCTACGGCGACAAGATCGCCCGCACCGGTCTGCGCTGCGGCGAACTGCGCGATCTCGCGGCTTTCGAGCAACGCCTGCGCGCCCAGCTGACCTTGGTCAACGAACAGTTGCTCGGCTACGGCGCCGAGGCTCTGCCGGTTGAAGCCACCGTTACCAGCGTGCTCGCGGATTGCCGCCGCGTTGCTGCCTTTGTCGCCGACACCGCGACGCTGCTGCACGACGCCGTCGCCGCTGGCAAAGTCATCATGTTCGAAGGCGCGCAAGGCGTGCTGCTCGACATCGATTACGGCACCTATCCATTTGTGACCTCGTCGAACACCGGCTTGGGTGGCGTGGTCACCGGGGCGGGCGTGTCGCACAAGGCCCTCGGCACCGTGGTCGGCATTGTCAAAGCGTACACGACGCGCGTCGGTTCCGGCGCGTTCCCGACCGAACTGGCCGATCCGCATGGCGAAGCGCTGCGCCAACGCGGTGGCGAATTCGGCGCCACCACCGGTCGTCCGCGCCGCTGCGGCTGGATCGATCTGGTCGCCCTGCGCTTCGCCTGTCGTCTCAACGGCGTCGATCGCATTGCATTGACCAAGCTCGATGTGCTGACCAGCGAAGAGCGCATCGGCGTGTGCACCGGCTATCAGCTCGATGGTCGCGCCATCGATACCGTGCCCGCCAACCACGAAGATTTCGCCCGCGTCGAGCCGGTGCTCGAATGGTTGCCGGGCTGGCGGGAAGACATCCGTCAGGTGCGCGATTTCGCCAAACTGCCGGCTGCTGCGCAAGCCTACGTGCGCTACGTCGAAGAACGCCTCGGCGTGCCCGTCAGCTGGATCGGCACCGGCCCAGGCCGGGATGAAATCATCGTCCGATGAATGGGCCATCCGCAGTCACAGGAGACGCAGAGACGCGGAGGACCCGCACGAGGCGAGCCCGGTCTCCTCTCTGTCTTCCTCAGCGTCTCTGTGTCTCCTGTTAACATGCGGGAAGGAGCATGAACCCGCGCCGGTTGGTCGGACGTCGCCGGACAGCGGCTGAACCACCGGTCGAGGACCGGGTCGCACGGTGCCGCGCGGCTGGGCTCGATCCGGCGCGCGTTCCGCGCCACGTTGCCATCATCATGGACGGCAATGGTCGCTGGGCGAAGGGGAAGGGCTGGCAACGGGTGCGTGGGCATCGCCAAGGGGCCGAAGCCTTGCGGGGTGCGACGACGACGTGTGCCAGCCTGGGCGTCGAGCGCCTGACCCTCTACGCGTTCTCCAGTGAAAATTGGCAACGGCCGCCGCGCGAAATCGCCGCACTGATGGCATTGCTGGTTGATTTTCTGCGCGACGAACTGCCGACCTTGGTGGCAGATAACATTCGCCTGACCGCCATCGGCCGCCTCGACCGGCTACCTGATGATGCCCGCGCGGCGCTGACCGCAGCGATCGCCAAAACCGCGCACCACACCGGCTTGACCTTGTGCTTGGCATTGTCCTACGGCGGGCGCGAGGAACTCGCCGATGCCGCGCGCGCCATCGCCTTGGCCGTGCTGGCCGGCACCCTCAATCCGCAATGCATTGACGCCGGTATCGTGCAAGCGCACCTGTATGCCC
>CAYQAQ010000437.1:0-2921 GCA_964415495.1 uncultured candidatus Brocadiaceae bacterium
GATCATCCGGTCGATCTCCGCCCTATTCACTTGGTCAGTCCCCAGCATGCGGCCATGACCTTTCGCATGCTGGTGTGCTTCTGCTTTAATGACCAAACGGTCGAGGCAGGAGGCGAACGCGAGTTCCCGGTCGTCTATGGCTTTGGCGAGAATACCGATGAACGCGTCAAGGACGTGACGATCGGGTATACGCTGCTGGCGATTCGCGCCGGCGAATCCATGGCGGCCTCAGAGGCTCGGGTTCAGGAGGCAGCCGAAGGCCGCGGCACCATCGTGTCACCGCCCCGTCAGGACATCCCATGAATCAACCGGTCGTCGATCCGGTCATCGTCCGCCGCAATCGCATCCTGGGACTGTTCCTGGGAGCGGTCGCGATAGCGATCACCACCATATTCATGTATCGATTCACCAATAGCGGCCTACCCCAGGACGCGGATGTGTTCCGGCGCACGGCGCGCGAGGGGCGTGCCGGGCATCCCCTTGGCGAGACGATGGAAACCAGCACCATACCGGCCACGCCGACTCCGTCGGCGCCCGAGGAGACCTCCCCATGAGCGACCACGCGCCCGCTGCCCCGCATACTGAGCACGGCCACGAAGATCCGATGAGTCACGTGCCGCCGCCGTCGTATTGGCCGATCTTGGTCGCCGTTGCGCTCACGATCATGCCCTTCGGCATGCTGGCTTTGCTCGGCAATTTCGAGCTGGGCGGCAATGTGATGGGCTTCTTCGATCTGCCCTTCAGCCACACGGTGTCGACGGGGTCGGGGTGGTTCTTCCTTATTCTCGGCACGGTGATGTTCCTGTTCACCCTCATGGGTTGGGCACACCAGATCATCAAAGAGAAGCCGATCAGTCATGACATCAACCAAGCAGGCAAAGATCTCAAGTTCTACGTCGTCTGCTTTTTGGTCAGTGAATTGGCAGTATTTGGTGCCATTTTCGGGTATTTTTACCACAGCAAAATCTGGCATGGCGAAGGCTTCACGGCCCCTGCGGGCATGCACTTCGGTGGGCCGCTGGTTGCCTATGCGACATTCCTGCTGATCGCGAGTTCGGTTACCTGCGAAATTGCGCACCATTGTCTCGAGCACGGTAAGCGGGGCTGGGCCAAGATCATGCTCATCACGACGTTGGTTTTAGGCACGATTTTCTTGGGCTTCCAGGGCAAAGAATATGGCGAATTGATCACCATCGGTTTCACCCCCGGTGGCCTCGAAGCGCTCGGGTATGGTCAGCATAGCTCATTCGCTTCGCTGTTTTACATCGCGACCGGTTTCCACGGGGTCCACGTCGGCATTGGCTTGATCATGTTGTTCATGGTCCTGCTGCGCTTGGAATTCGGCCATTTCAAGGGTAAGCGCCAGTTTTCCGCGGTGGCCGCATCCTGGTATTGGCACTTCGTCGACGTGGTGTGGATCTTCCTCTTCATCACGATCTACGTGGCTGGGTGAGCAGCGATCCGGCCCAGCCGGCGGCTATTCCAACGACCGGGTCCAGCAGTGGATCCGGTCGTCGTGTTTCGTTCGGGGTGATCTTCCTCGTCTTATTTCTGGACTTGGTCGGCTTCGGCATTCTGTTCCCGCTCTATCCCGAAATGATGCGCCATTATCTGGAGCATCAGCCGGGCTTGTTGACGCCCTTGCTGGAGGCGATCACGGCGTGGTTTCCCCAAGCCAGTGAAGCCCAACGCATCACCTTGTTTGGCGGCATTCTTACCGGCGCGTATGCAGCCGTACAGTTCCTCACGGCACCCTTCTGGGGTCGCGTGTCAGATCGCGTCGGCCGGCGTCCGATCATGATGTTGTCGTTGCTGGCCAGCGTTGGTGCCGGCGTGCTGTGGGTGGTCGCGGACAGCTTTAACCTATTGTTATTGTCGCGATTATTAGCGGCGGTCTTCGGCGGTGCGGCGATCAGTGCCACCGCTGCCGTTGCTGATTTTACGGATACTCCAGCCGCACGCGCGCGCGGGATGGGTTTGGTCGGCATGGCCTTTGGATTGGGTTTCATCCTGGGGCCGGTGGTGGGTGGATTGACTTGGTGGGGTTTGCCGCGCATCGATACGATCGAGGCGTTCCAGGGCCTGGGCTTGCATCCGTTCAGCACCACCGCGCTGGTCGCCGCCTCGCTATCTGTCCTGAATCTGTTGTGGGCTTGGCGCGCATTCGGTGAGACGCTGCCGCCCGCCCGGCGTGGCCAGGTCACCAGTGAACGCAGCGCCAATCCGATGGTGCTGTTGATGGGTAATCGGACCCAAGTGCGGCTGAATCTCACCGCGCTGGCGCATTCCCTGCTGTTTTCCGGCATGGAAACGACCTTGGGCTTTCTGGTTTGGCAACGTCTGGCTTATGAACCGATGCAGATCGGTTTTCTCTTTGCCGGTATGGGCTTGGTGTCTGCGCTGATGCAGGGCGGCGTCTTCCGGCGTCTCGCACCACGGACCGGTGCCAAGCCCCTGGCGGTGGTGGGATTCATTGTGCTCGCGCTGGGCTTCGCGGTGGTGGCCTTGGTCGATCCGTGGCCCTCGACCGGCTTGCTGTGGGCCGGCGTTATCCTGATGGCGTGCGGCACTGGTCTGGTGTTCCCAGCCCTGACGACGCTCACCAGCCTTGCCGCCGATGAGCGTACGCAGGGTCGTGCGCTTGGTGCTTTCCGCAGTGCTGGTTCCCTCGGTCGCGCGATCGGCCCGCTGCTGGCGGCGATCAGCTATTTCACCATCGCCCCGTCGGCACCGTATTGGACCGGCGCAGCGTTGATGATCATCCCGCTGCTGCTGTTACGGACGCTGTCGCCCAAACCAACTTAGTGTCCTGACCCAGAAATCCTTATCATCCTGCTTGCCCGCGCCCGCCATCTGCTGCGTTGCGAAATGAGGACAGGTGTCCGGCCTAAAGGCCGCTTCGCTGCGTACACCTGACCTCA
>CAYQAQ010000438.1:0-1207 GCA_964415495.1 uncultured candidatus Brocadiaceae bacterium
TTGCGGCGGCCAGCCGCCTTCAGCCAGGGCACGCGGCGTGATCCCGGTCCACAGTCGGCACTCAATGTCGCCGAGTTCGCGCGCCCGTTCGCGCACCGCCGCCGAGATGCTGCGCATCGGGCTATCGCTGACGGCGTAGCGGACCCACACTCGCATGACCCCAGTGTGCGCGGGCGAAGGCGAGCGGGAAGCGGGTACTGGAACACCACGAGGTCGGCCTCTACACTGCGACCTGCCATGTCGACCTTACGCCGCATTGGTATGATTGGTGCCGGAGTGCTTGGCTGGGCGCTGTGTGCGTGGCTGGCGCTGGGCGTGTGGTCATGGGCACCTGGCGGCGTCGCGGTCAAAATTTCGGCGGCGTTATCGGTTTTTTTGGTGACGTGGGTGTGGGGCTTCCAGCGCATGACGCGTTGGCGCTTCTGGGTCGGTCGTGGCGTCTTGTTGGTCGGCCTGTTGCTGCTGTTTTTACCACAGCCGAACAACGGGCGCTCGTGGACACCGGAGCATGCTGGCACGTTGGAGGTCTTTGACGACGACGGTCGCCTGATGGTACGTGGCTTGCGCATGTTCCGCTGGCGCACCGCCGACGAAGCTGATCCGGCGTGGGGCTCGCGCACGGTGTTACTCGACACCGTGGATTCGGTGTGGCTGACCGTCGAGCCGTTTGCCGCCGACTCACCCCTCGCGCACATCATGGTCAGCTTTGGTTATCGTGATCAGACCAACACGCGGCGGTTTATTGCCATTTCCGTGGAAGCGCGGCGCGAGCTGCATGAGGCCTATCACCCGCTGCTGGGTTTTTTCCGCCGGTATGAACTCGCCTACGTGGTCGGCGAAGAATCCGATCTCATTGGCTTGCGGGCTGTCCATCGTGCTGCCGATGTGCGCTTGTACCCGACGACGGCGACTCCCGAGCAAGCGCGCACGCTGTTGATGGCGATGCTCGAGCGCGCATTGAAGCTGCAGGAAGAACCGGAGTTCTATCATTCCGTTTGGAACAACTGCGCTGGCAACCTGGCCGCGCATCTGCGCGACCTGTGGCCTGGCAGCGTGCCCAAGCCGGAATGGCGATTACTGTTCACCGGCGGCGTCGCCCAAGCGGCGCACGCGAACGGCCTGATCGCGGTCGATCCGGCCGATCCACGGGCGGCCATTCGCGAACGCGCTCAGGCGGCCGGAACTCAGCGCGCAGATTTTTCGGACC
>CAYQAQ010000438.1:1217-2913 GCA_964415495.1 uncultured candidatus Brocadiaceae bacterium
TTTCGGACCTCATCCGCAAGAGTTCAAACGTACCCTAAACACCCCTCGGTTTGATCCGGCTTCTCATGCGTCTTTCATGTTGGCAGGCGAAGATTGGTAGCGTTCGTATCAACGCATTATCAAGGACCTCTCCCATGCGCGCTCTTCTCGCTGCTCTCTGCCTCACCTTCTCTCTTTCCCTCACCGCCGCCGATTTCCCCGACATCAGCCACGCTGAGTTGGTCGCGGCCATCGACAGCAAGTCCGTCGTCGTGCTCGACGTCAATGGCAGCAAGTCGTTCGCGGAAACCCACATCGATGGTGCGCACGATTTCGCCGCCATCAAAGATGATCTCGCCAGCAAGCTGCCCGCAGACAAGTCGACGCTGATCGTCGCCTACTGCGGTGGCCCCGCCTGTGGCGCTTGGAAGCGCGCCGCGAAGGCCGTCTCTGACCTCGGCTACACCAACGTGAAGCACTACAGTGGTGGCCTCGCCGGTTGGAAGGAACACGCCAAGGCCAAGGGTGCCGAAATCAAGGCTGACGACGGCGCGATGTAAATCCGCCGGTGATCAACGATCATCGCCATGAAAAACCCCCGCTGGAAATCCAGCGGGGGTTTTTTGGTGAACGATGTATGTGCTCGCATCAGAACGGCATGCCCGGCGGTCCAGCGGGGGCGGGTTCTTCCGCATCTTCGGGAAGGGGCTCATCATCCATGCGCATCTGCTCCATGCCGGCCGCGAAAGCGCGCTGAAGGTCGAACATCGGTTGCAAAGGAATGCGGAACTCCGAGCCGAGGCGGCCATCCAGCGTTGACCACGTTGCCGTCATCGGTTCCCCGGGTGGCAACGCGAGCATGGGGGCGAACATCTCGCCCACCGGAAACTCCATCTCAGCCATGAGCTTCATTTGATCGCGCATCTGGCCCTGCATCTGCCGGATCAGGCACCAGTCGATATAGCCGTCACGTCCATCGCCGAAGATACGTGCGGCAGAGGTGGGCAGGCGCGTATCCGAACCCAGCACCAGCGCATCGAGTCCAGCGGGATCATCCGACCACACGGAAAAGCCCGGTGGATAGGCGTGCTCCTGGACGGGGAGTTCATTGGCCATCATGGCGATGCCGACACGCGGGGCCTCGACCTCCTCGGCCTGAGCCTCTGCCGCAGGGTCGGCTTCCGCATCTGCGGGCACGTCGGCGTCATCGCTCGGCTCTGCCGCCGCATAGGAGATGCGATCGACCGGCAGACCGTTGCTCTCCCGCACCGCTTCGTCGAAGCTCACGGCGATGCCGAGTTTGGTAAAGAACGTTGCCAGAGGACCCGTCATCAGGGCGCGCTGCGCGCTGCGATGACGTTCAGCATCGTTGATCGCGAGTACCCCATCGCTGATCATGGCTCCATCAGCGCCGCTACGCATCCGTATGCCCATGGGACCGGTCGCGATGCCCATCCAAGCTTCGCACAGCGCAATGAGATCATCATCGATCACCGTCTTGCCATCAGGCGTATCGCGTTGACTGATGAGGAGCGCTTGGATCCAGCGTAACTGCGCATCCGTCGGTGAGCTGCCGAGCATGACCAGAAATCCCGGCTCAAAGCCAAGACGGTGCGCAACCGGGCCGAGATCGCGATCGGTGGGTGCCACCAAGGCACCGGCGAGGCCGCTGTCAGCGCGCGCCGCGACGACCAGTTCGCTGCGGATCGAAAAATCC
>CAYQAQ010000439.1:0-2911 GCA_964415495.1 uncultured candidatus Brocadiaceae bacterium
TTTTGAATGGATAGTCAAACCAAGAATCGCCCTCGGCCACGATAATGAGCGCTTGCGGATAATTTCCTGAATTAAGTCTATCATCAGACAATACTTCTTGATAGTGTTTGAATTGTTTTAGGGTTTGTGCCATGATGGTAAAAAATTAAATCTCTAATTCAAATGTAGTACCAAAATGGGTCTTAACATCGTCTCTTTCTAAATTTATATTTTTTACTAATCTTTCAACAATTTGGTCTTCGTATTTAATATAAGTCTTTTTTTCATAAAATATCTCATATATCCTATATGACAGATGTAAAGAATCTAGATAACGTACTACCTCTTTTAATAACAATTTTTTTTCTTTGAAACTCTGTGAATTTATAATGCTATAATATACCTCAAAAACACTATTTGAATTCAATTCTTCTAAATAAAAATTATCATCATTGATTTCATTTTCTTTGGAAGAGGTAGTTCGGATATCAAAAGGCTCTATTCTCACATCAGAAAATGGTCCTTGAAAGTAATTATTATTATTTATAATTTGCCAAACATTTTCCTTAATTCTAAAGGCATATGTGTTGTTTTTATCATCCACTTTTACAACACTGAAATCTTGATCAAAATCTTGAATATCAACAGCATAAAAAAGTGCTAACTCCTCAATTGTTGGTTCTTGTTCTTTTATCCAATCAATAGTCATTAATAAAAAATTGATTTCCATATATAATAAAATTTAAAAAGAGACTAATTTAAAAGCAAAGATATATTCTTTTCAATAAATTAGTCTCTTTATCTAATAAATTTGCAAATTAACAATTACAGTTACAATCTTTATTTACTTCATAATTTGAAGAATTATTGTTTTCTGTAATTTCACCTCCTAATGAGAGTTCAATTAATTCTAAAAAATCATCAGAATTATATTGTTCATCTAGATTAGTAAAATCTTCATAAATGGCGTTTATTTCATTAGGAATGATAAAACGATCTCTATGAATACCTTTACATAAAACAGGATGTTTTTTACATAAAATATCAAATTTTATTTTATCTTTTCGCATTAGTTCACAAATTCTTGGATATCTTTTACATAAATCTATTGGTTTTACAATTATTGGATATAATTTTTTAACGATATTACATCCATCTACAACTCCAAATCCATATAAATAATCCCAACCTGAAGCCCCCACATCTTTTGCAGTACTTGTTACTAAATTTCTAATTGAGGTGGGAGAGCTAATTGCTGAAGCTCCATTGTAGGGGCGAACATTTCTAATAGCAGCAAATACACCTGCTACCACTGGGCATGCTGCAGACGTTCCACCATCAGCAGAATATACGCCACTACCTGAAAAATGAGTATATCCTGTAATATCAGGTTTTCTATTAGATAATAGCCCGGGCCCAGTGTTTGAATAACCAACTCTATCTAAGTTTGTTCCAATACCTGCAACTGTGGTTACAAAAGGAGAAGAATTAGCACCATAAATACCACCATTAGTAACTCCTTGACATCTTCCGTCTGGACATTCTGGGCCGCAGTTACCAGCCGCAAATAAAATATCTGCTCCCAAAAGTGATAATCTTCTAACAATTAAATTAAATGGGTGATTTGGATTTCTACTAAAATTACCAGGATGACCAACAGGGAAATCCCAACTAGGATGAAACATACCCCAGCTATTATTTACAACTAATGATGCATTTTCACCAGGTCTTTTCACTCTACTCATAAACCTAATTAAATGTTCATAAGCTTTAATAGCATCAGACAAAAATCCCGACATAATTGTAGGTCCTGTGGCCCTTGTCGTCAATAATGCAATATCAAGAAGTGTACATTTAGGTGCAGCAATACAAACATCGTAAGCACACATGGTTCCATGCCCAACAGGTGCGTTTCCAGGAGTAATGGAAGATGAAGCAGGCTTCCAGCTCCATGCTGCATTAAATGCTGGCGTTTTTCCTCTAGAATTTAAGTAACTCATATTTACACCTGTGTCCACAATTGCTACATATACGCCATTACCATCCATACCCCTTGCTTTCAATCTTGAAACACATAAAAGATTTTCTACAGTTGTAGCATTACCTACAGGGGCACTACCAGGGCAAATCAATTGTGGCTCTATGGCAACATCTGAATATACACCCACAACACTAGGATCATTTTTTACTTCGGCTTCAAAAGATGATAAATCTTTTGCGTTTATCTCTCCTCTTATAATGTAAGTATTGTGAGATACATCTTCATCTAAAGAAAAAGACGTTCCGCCTTCATACATTTCACTTCCTTTAGATTTTATATCACTTTGTATCAATTCTGGCATTGCAGAAGCTCCAAACTCTTGATCCATTTTAAAAAGATTACTTTTTAAAATAGATTTTCCATCTAAAGTACTTTTTTCGCCCATACTCATTGATTGAGCTGATTTTTCTAATTTTGTAGAATACTTTAGTTCTACAATTAAGTTTAACTTTTCCACTATTTTTTAAATTTTATTGGTTTTATAACTTTTATTCTAAAATACTTTGACTTTTGGGTTTATTTACCCAATTAAAATATTTAGGTAGGCTTTGCTCTTATAAAATTCATAATATTGATTTTTTGAAAATTTTGCTCCTACTCTATTATCAAAGGCTTTTCGGAATCCGCCTAAATTAAATAACGTTATCAAATTATACCGCAAAGATACCAGCACTCCATGTTATCAAACAATATAACTTTTGTTATACTCCTTATAAATGCCGAATAAAATGTTGTATTATATGTAAAATCAATAATATGATGGATGTTTATTTCTGGTGCTGTTACAATATAAAGCTAGAAAATACTATCTAAAGCTAAATAGGTATCGAGGTTCTCCAAATTTTCTTTCGTTTTATATCATTTTTAAGCCCAAAAGTGAATTTAATTTTG
>CAYQAQ010000440.1:0-814 GCA_964415495.1 uncultured candidatus Brocadiaceae bacterium
GTACGACCCGTGATCGGGTGGCAAGGCTTCGCCGACCATCGCGCACAAGCCGGCGGCGATGCCCGCCGCGCACACGAAGACCGCATTGCGCGTGAACAGCGCAAAGCCGACGCCAATGATCGCGACGATGCCGGCGACAAAGGGGAAGGTGTCGTAGAGCGTACCGACCGCCGCACGATCGCTGGAGAGATACGTGCGCACACCGAGGCCGGCGATTAACGCCACGAGGCCGAACACCAACAGCAGCAGGCCGAGACGATGCGCGAGCACACTGGTGCGCGCGAGTCCAAACGCCGCGACGATGCCGCCAGCGATGAAAAAGATCCAGGCCCAGGTAAAAGGACCGATGCGGCGATAGGTCATTTCCAATTCCAGACGCGTGGTCGACGGGAAGCGCTCATCGCTGACGCCCGCGGCGCGAATCGCCGCATCCAAGACCAGCGTCGGCGGGACGAGATCCGCATTGCTGCGCAACGCTGCGATGAACGCCACCGCAGCGGGGCCGACCCCATGCGGATCCGGCCAAGTCTCAAGCAGCGGATCGGGATGCATCGCCAGCGAGCCGAGATCAATCCAGGTATCTGCTTCCGGCAGCGACCACGCGGCGATGGTATCGCGACCATCGGCTTGCGCTTGTTCGACCGCGGTCAGCAGGCCACGCACCGCGAAGCGCCATGGGGCATCGCCGGCCTGTTCGTGCGCGAGATCACCTTGAATGCCTTCCGCCCAGGCACGCTGCTCGGGTGTTGCCAATAGCGGCGCTAAGAGCAGCGCCCGACCCGCGAGCACGTGGCGGGCGATGGAGTCACGATCG
>CAYQAQ010000440.1:824-2874 GCA_964415495.1 uncultured candidatus Brocadiaceae bacterium
GCGCATCGGCGGCGGATAGATCCGCGCGCGCCACCGGCTTGATCTCGATCGTCGCGCGGGATTGCTGGCGCGCACGCCAGCCGGCGATCAGGCGCTGGCGTACCTGCGGTTCGTCGAGTTGATCGAGCGTGGCGTGACCACCCTCGATGCCGATTTCACTGCGCAGGGCCAGCAAGGGGATATCGACCACCGGACGCGTGCGCCAATACTCGGGATCGCGCAACCAGTCGAGGGTGACGGCGCCGGCCGGTGCCGGCTTCCCTGCTGACGTGACGCCCCAGCGCGTCTTGCCAGTGACGGTGTAGACCAATTCTTCGGCCGCGACCGCAAACGGCTTGATGCGATGATTGTGCAGCACCGGCATCGTCGCCAATTCCGGCGGCGGCAGCGGTGCCGCGACCAACGGCGGTTCGCTCGGCATGACGTCGTCATGGAAGACCACCGCCAAGATGCCGACGCCTAATACCGCCGCGATCAAGGCGGGAATCAGAAGCAGATGCGCACGATTCATCGGGTTACTCGCAGACGTCGGTTAAGGAGGTACATCAGCACCATGCCGGCGACCAGCACCAGGGAGCCGAGATATTTGAGCACACGCCCGGGATCGGTCGCGGCGGTGAACACCGATGAGGCATAGCGCCCAGGAATCGGCCGGCCATGCGCGTCGAATTCAGGCATGAACGAGGATTGATACAGCGTCGCACCACCAAACGTCACCGGCTCATTCATCGCTACACGCTGCGGCAACGGCGATCCGTTCACCGGTTCGACGACGATATCGCTCTCATAGCCGGCCACGCGTTCGCCGCCGGGATCACGCCGTTCGATGAAGCGCTCCAGGCGCACGCTGAAACCATGCTTATCGACCAGGTCATAGACTTCCGGATCGTAACGCAGCAGCACTTTTGAACCGTCATTGAGTTCAATGGCCGCGGAACCCGCTTCGGGATTGCCGTCGCTGCGCGCGATCCAGGCGCGCCCGCGCGCGTTGCCGCGCCGCGCTTCGACCTCGATCCAGCGCGTAGCACGCTCGGCGTCCTTACCCGCCACCAGCATCGGCCGCGGCGTCGGCCGGGCGTTGGGCAGATAGATCACGGTCGCGTTCGCCTGCATCGGCATGCCTTCACCGCCGACCAGCGGCCAGTCCGTCGCGGTGTTCGCGGTCATGCGCTGGCCAGGCAGACGCCCGCGCGTGCGGCTGAACGCGGTGAGCACCGGTTCGGTGGGCGTCAGCACGGCGGCCGCATTAATGCCTTGGCCAGCCCCACCGTTGCGCAAAGCCGGGTGTTCATAAATCAACTCAGCGCCATCGCCCTGCGCGGGCAACACCGCCAGCGAAGCGGGATGAAATGCAAACGCCGGCACCATGCGCCACGTGCGCGTCGTCGCTGGACCCTCGCCAACGCGAACGATCAGCAGCGGATCTAACGCAGCATCGGGTTCATCGTCGAGACTGTGGCCGCGGAAGACGGGGCGTTCGACCGCGCTGGTAATGACGATGGCGAGCGAATCCGTGAGCGCTTCTTCTTGCGGAAACGTCCCCGTGACGGTCACGCGATGCGTTTGTCCGCGATGATAAACCGCCAAGGTCGGAACCTCCGGCAGCTCGGCAGCAGGCCGCAGCAAGTCTGCCGCCAAGGCTTGGCTGCGCGTGCGACCGAGACTGACCTGCGCGGGACCGATATCGTGTTCACGCATGCCGGTTTCGGTCAGGATGACGGGATCGAGGGCCATTTCGTCGGCACCCGGCGTGCGCACGCGCAACGCTAACTGCACAGCCGGCGGATCACCCACCACACCGGGGCCAATGGTCAACTGCTCACTGCCCCAGCGCGCGGTGCCAGTCACCGCGATGTGCGGAAAATCCTCGGGCACGCCCAGGGCACCATAGCGCACACGATCACCGCGGCGACTGCTGAGCAACACGGTGAGCGGCTCGCCGCGGCGGATCTGCGGTGGCGGCAATCGCCACACCGGATCGAGCGAGAAACGCAGGAATGAGGGCAAATCGGTGAGCGACAAACCCTGGAACGACACCCCGATGCGGCGC
>CAYQAQ010000441.1:0-2855 GCA_964415495.1 uncultured candidatus Brocadiaceae bacterium
TCGCGGCCATCCCTCCAGGCGAAATACCCCGACTTCGATACGGACAGCAGGCGACTGGAGGGTTCAAGAATCGACGCGAAACCGCTCAACTTCATTGTGGAAACGGGTTTATCGCGAGATGGGCAAGGTCGCAAGGTCGTACAAGTTGCGCCAGGACCACAGGTTAGCGAAGACCCTTGGCTCAAACTCATCCGCGAGGAATCCGACCATGAAGTCGCTCGCCGCCTGGGGATCACCGACCGTCAGGTGCGGCGCATCAAGACCGGCAAGGTCAGCGAGGCTCGTCTCCGTGAGCACGCCAAGCACGACCCCAAGTTCAAGAAGGAAGACTGCCGCCCGCGCCCGACGAGGGTGCGGGCGGCTTTTCTTTTACGTCGAGCGGCCGATTCGGCTGACAGCGTCGGACCCATCGCCGCGTAGGTCCAACTGCATCACCGAGCAGACGTGTCGGCCCAATCAGCGCTGAGCCGAGGTCGGCGCTGGCCCGGGTCACGAGATCGCCACATAGCGCGTTCCCCTCTTCTGACCCGTGATCTTCGCCACTCCGTCGGCGACCAGATGTTGCAGGAGCGGTCGGACGGCCTCAGCCGTGAGGCCGGTGGCAGCGCGGGCGTCGGCGTTGTCGAGCGAGCCCAGATCACGCAGGGCAACGCGTAGGAGCTGCAGCGGATCGCGGGGCTGACTGCGCGAAGAGCGGACCGTCGGCCTGGCGCGGGCAGCCGGCGCAGGTTTCTTCCGCTGCTCTGGCGTGATGGCACGGGCAGCCGCCGTCCGCCGTGCCGTTGCTGCCGGCGCCACTGGCACCGACTCCACGGGTTGACCGCCATCCATCTCCAATCCGAACAACGCTCCGATATCATCGGTCGCCAGGGTGCGCTCCGATGTGGCCGTAGCGGTGGTGATCCCGGCCCCGGCCTTGACCAGCAGGTGGCTGGCATCGACCTGACGCAGGGTGAACAGCAGCTCCGGCTGGTGGTCGAAGCGCGCACCGATGCCGTAGAGCACGGCGGCGACATGCTTGCACATGTACGCTCCGTCCGGGCATGAGCAGTCGAACGTGATCTCTTTCGGCACCGGGAACAGGCCGTCGCCTTGGCGGCAGAGGCGTTCCATCACGCCTTTGGCGAAGCGGCCTTGCAGCAGCTCCACCAGCGAGTCAATGCTGCCAGCGCAGTCGGTGCAGAGCTTCTTCCAGGCGTCGGCAGCCAGCGATTTCACGGTGATCGTGGTACGGTAGATCGACGAGCCGCTGACCCGGGCCTCGATCTTACCTGGTTGAATCTGGAGATCGACGACTGATCCATTGCGGACATAGGTTCGGCCGCGCGGCAGGCGATTCGCGTAGTCGCTGTAGCGCTCCATGTTGGCGCACCAGGCCTTGCCCCACACCGTGGTCGTGATGGCGCGGCCCTCGATCCGCACCGGCGAGACGGCCTGGCCCTTCTTGGCCAGCTTGGCCATCTCGGCGGCGGCCTTGCGGCGGCGCTCGGCGACGGGGACATAGGCCGGCCATTGATTGAACATGATTATCCTTCGTTGATGGCGGAGTGCAGATCGAGGCTGACCAGACGCAGGAGTTCGGCATCGTTCAGCTCAGTGAGCTTCACCTCGCCGCCGCCGGCGTCGAGCAGGTCGGCGGCCAGCTGCTTCTTGTCGCTGATCATGGCGTCGATCTTCTCCTCGACGGTGCCCCGGCAGACGAACTTGTGGACCATGACGTTGCGCTTCTGCCCAATGCGGAAGGCGCGGTCGGTGGCCTGGTTCTCGACCGCCGGATTCCACCAGCGGTCGAAATGGACGACGTGCGAAGCTGCGGTCAGGTTCAGGCCCGAGCCGCCGGCTTTCAGCGAGAGGACGAAGAACGGCACGGAGTCATCCTCTTGGAATCGCCGCACCAGCTCCTTGCGGTCCTTCACGGCCGTCGCTCCGGTCAGTACGCAACCGGAACGGCCGAAGATCCCACCCAGAAAAGCAGCCAACGGGCCGGTGGTTTCTGCGAACTGGCTGAATACCAGCAGCTTCTCCTGCTTGGCGGCGATGACCTCTGCCAGCTCACGCAGCCGCGCCAGCTTGCCGCTCTCGGCTTCGGCCCAGCCGCCATCACCCAGCCACTGGGACGGGTGGTTGCAGATCTGCTTGAAGCGCATGAGGAAGGCCAGCACCAGACCCTTGCGGGCGACACCCTCGACGCCCTCCTCCAGGGCCTTGGTCAGATCCCGCACGCCTTGCTGGTAGAGCGCCGCCTGCGGCTTCGATAGGCCGCACCAGGCGTTCATCTCGATCTTGTCCGGCAGGTCGCTGATCACGGTCTTATCGGTCTTGAGCCGACGCAGGATGTAGGGCTGCACCAGCCGGCGCAGCGGTGCGTAGCCGCTCGGGCTGTCGGCCAGGCGCTTGGCATAGGCGGTGAAGGGCTTGGCCGCGCCCAGCAGGCCGGGATTCACAAAGTCGAAGATCGACCACAGGTCGCCCAGGCGGTTCTCGACCGGCGTGCCGGTCAGGGCCAGGCGCGAGGCGGCCTGCAGCGACTTCGCCGCCTTGGTCTGGCGGGTGCCGGGGTTCTTGATCGCCTGCGCCTCGTCGAGGATCGCCAGCCGCCAGGTGGTGGTGGCGATCCACGGCAGGCGGTGCAGCGCCCCATAGCTGGTGATCACCAGATCATGGGCGGCGATGCGCTCGGCGGACAGGTGCTCCAGGTCGGCTGCCGGCAGCTCGGAGCCATGGGCCACCAGGATCGTCAGTCCGGGCGCGAAGCGGGAGGCCTCCTGCGCCCAGTTCGCCAGCAGCGAGGCAGGCGCGACCAGGAGACTTGGAGCCGGGCCTTCAGCGCGTTTGCGCACCAGCAACAGCGCCAG